>QHTW01000232.1:535-7847 GCA_003220955.1 Gemmatimonadota bacterium
TGGTTCAAAGCCGAGTACGTCCCGCCCGACGGGCGGGTCGGCGCATTGTTTCAGATCGCGAGCTCCAGTTGGCACCGGGCGAGCGGCAACCAGGTGGAGGGTTGGCGACAGGACCGCCGCGATCGCCTCCTGAGCGTCTTCGTCGCGCAACGCGACGACGGCCTGGGTTGGCGACTCACAGCCACACTCGGTACCAGCGGGGTCAGTCAAGACACGTTGGTCGCGCGACGCAACATGTCCGCCGCGAACGTGGTGGTCAGCCAGGCTTGGCGCAACGCAACCATCGCCGGTACGGCGCGATTCGGCGCCGCCGGGCTGCCACAACAGCTCGAGGCGCAGGCGGGCTGGATGCCAATTCGCCCGTTCACGCTCGCCGGAACAGTGCGGCGGACTGTATATACGGGAAGTCGCACCGGCGTCCGTGCCTTTGGCGCGGCAGGGATCACACTTCCGCTCGGATTGTCGGCGCGCGCCGAAGTCGCCTGGCAGGACGATGCGCAGTCCCCGTTGGTCAGGACCGATCCGTTGCAGCGGGTGCTGGACGTCGCCGGCTGGATCGGGCTCGACAACCGCCTCATCACGCTCGAAGTCGGCCGCGGCCGCCGCGATCCCTTCGCACCCCTCGGGTTTGCGGCCGGCATCAGCACGGTGGATTCGCTGCATCCGACGCCGCGCACGGAATTCGTCGCAGTACATGCGTCGCTCAGCATTGCGCCCGGATTTCGGCTGTCCGGCTGGTATTTCGATCCGGTCATCGGCGGCGGTGACTTCGAGCCGCCGAAGCACGCGCTCGTGTCGCTGACGTTCTACTCAAAGTTCTGGCGGGTCTTCAGGAGTGGGATCTTTGCGCTGCGCGGCGAGGTCGCGATGGAATCATGGAGCGGCTGGGGCCTGGGCGGAATCGGGATCGACAGCGCCGGCACCCACCAGCGGGCGATGACGGGCTCCAGCTTCGTCAACACCAACCTGGAGATGCAGCTCGCGGGCGTCACGATTTTCTGGGCCGTGCAGAACATCAACGTCATGCGCTCGAGCTACGTGGAGGGCCTGGGCTATCCCAGGGCGGTCCAGCAGTATGGCGCCAGGTGGTTCTTCACGAACTAGCGCACCTGACTACATTTAAGGCCCTGTGCCACGCAGTATGACGGGCTTCGGCTCCGCCGAGGATCGGGTGCTGAGCGGACGGCTGCGCGTCGAGATCCGCACGGTGAATCACCGCTATTTCAATCCGCAACTCAAACTGCCGGCGGACCTAGCCGGCGTCGAGATCGAGATGCGCGAGCGGCTGCGCCAGCTGCTCGAGCGTGGTCACGTGGCCGTAACGGCCCGCTGGATTGAGGGTCCCGCGCCGGATCGTGCGGTAACGGTGGATCTCGCCCGGGCCAGGCAGGTTTTGGCGGCCGCCCAGCAGCTCAAGAAGACGCTGAAGCTGAAGGGCACCGTGGACCTGGCGTTCGTCGCCCGGCAGCCCGATGTCTTGACCGCGGCGAACGGGGCCAGCGAGCAGCCGGTCACGTGGTCCGATGTGCAGGGGCTCGTGGAGCGCGCGGCGCGCGACGTGGTCGCCATGCGCGAGCGCGAAGGACAAACGCTGGGCGTCGAGCTGAACGGTCGGCTCGATGCGCTCGAAGCCGCAGCGCAGGCGATAGAGGACCAGGCCCCGGCCCGGCTGAAGGCCGAGCACGAGCGACTGAAGCAGGCGGTCGCCGAGCTCACGGCGGCGACAACCGTGGACGAGCAGCGTCTGGCACTCGAGATCGCCCTGTTGGCCGACCGCGTCGACATCACCGAGGAGCTGGTCCGGTTCCGCTCCCACGTCGCGGCCGCTCGGGCGGCGCTCACGTCCGCGCAGGCGGTGGGGAAGCAGCTCGGGTTCCTGGCGCAGGAGCTGCTGCGTGAGGTGAACACGATGGGCTCGAAGGCGAACGATGCCCGCATCACGCAGACGGTGATCGGGATGAAGGGCGACCTCGAGAAGTTTCGGGAGCAGTTGGAGAATTTGGAGTGACGCCACGCATAGTCGTCCTGTCGGCGCCATCGGGGAGCGGCAAGACGACGATCGCGAAAGCCCTGCGGGAGCGGTACCCAGACCGGTTCGGGTTCTCGGTATCCGCGACGACTCGAAAACCGCGACCGGGTGAGCGGGACGGTATCGATTATCGCTTCTGGAAGCCCCACGCGTTCCTGGAGGCCGTGAATCAGGGAAAGTTCTTGGAGCATGCGGAGTACACCGGGGAATTGTACGGTACGCTGAAGAGCGATGTGAAGAAGATTCTGGACTCGGGACGTCATGTCCTGCTCGATATCGAAGTGCATGGCGCCGAGCAGGTCAGGCAGTTAGAACAGAACGCGACCACGATCTTCATTCTCCCGAGTGATCCACGCGTGCTCATTCAGCGTCTGGTGCACCGGGGCAGCGAGTCCCCGCGGGAGATTCGACAGCGGCTGGAGCGGGCCATTTACGAGTTAGGGCACGCTCGCAACTTCAACCGCTGGATTCGCAATGACGATCTGGAAGAGGCGATTCGCGCGGTGGTGCAGGCGGTGGAGCAGAGCCCGGTGGAGCTGGCGCGCGATGAGCATGACTTTGCGTGGTTAAACCGTTATTTAGACGGTATCCAGGCCGAGATACAGCGATTGAATGATGACCTGCATTTACAGAAAGGCTGAGCAATGCGGATCGTGACACCGGCAGAAGTCGCAGGACAGACACAGAACAAGTACCTCGGCGTCCTCGTGGCGGCCAAGTTCGCGCGCTTCGTCAACGATTTCCCGCGCGACCGGTCGGTCGACTGGGAGGAGAAGCTCACCACGCGGGCGTTCGACGAGCTCGTCCGCGGCGGCCTGAAGTACCGCCTGGTGCGGCGGCGGCGCCAGCAGGAAGCCTGATGTCGCTCGCCCGCCGTCACGTCGTCCTCGGCGTGTCGGGCGGAATCGCCTGCTACAAGAGCTGTTTCCTGGCGCGCCGCCTGGCCGAGGCGGGCGCCACGGTGGACGTGGTGCTGACCGCTGCGGCCGCCGAGTTCGTGCGGCCGGTGACGTTCGAAGCGCTGACCGGCCGGCCGGTCCTCTCCTCCCTCTGGGAGCGCGGCCGGGCGCTGGCACACATCGATCTCGCCAAGGATCCCGATCTCGTCATCGTCGCACCGGCCACCGCCAACATCCTGGCGCGCGCCGCGATGGGCATGGCGGACGATTTGCTCACCGCCTTGCTGCTCGCCCGCGCCGATCGACCGGTGCTGGCTGCGCCGGCGATGAACGACGCGATGTACGCGAACCCCGCGACCACCGCGAACATCAAGGCGCTGGCGGCGCGCGGCTGGCACTTCATCGGACCCGACATCGGCGCGCTCGCGGAAGGGCCGAGCGAGCGGCCGGGTCGCATGAGCGAGCCGGACGCGATCTTCGCGGCGGCCGAGCGCTTGCTCGCCGGCAATCCCGTCCACAGCAAGTGGTCGGGGAAGCGCGTCGTCGTCACCGCGGGACCGACCCGCGAGCATCTCGACCCCGTACGTGTGATCACGAATCCGTCGAGTGGACGAATGGGCTATGCGCTCGCCGAGGCCGCGCGCGCGCGCGGGGCGGACGTCGTGCTGGTCACGGGACCGACGGAGCTCGCGCCGCCCGCCGGTCTCGCGACGACGCACGTGGAGACCACCGAAGAGATGCAACGCGCGCTGCAGGGCCTCGTGACGAACGCCGACGCGCTGATCATGAGTGCCGCTCCCGCCGACTATCGCCCCAAAACGCACGCGGCCACGAAACGCCCGCGCTCGGCCGGTCCGCTCACGGTGGAGCTGGAAGCGACGCCCGACATATTGGGTTCGCTCGAGCGGCGCAAGGGGATGGTGGTGGTCGGGTTCGCCCTCGAGACGGGGAACGGGTTGGCGCATGCGCGCTCGAAGATGCAGAATAAAGCGCTTGACTATGTGATCCTGAACGACGCCACTGAGCCCGGCGCCGGATTCGAGGTCACGACCAATCGCGTGACGATTCTCGGACGCAACGGCAAGCAAGTCGACCTGCCGTTGCTCTCCAAGCGCGACGTGGCCGACCGAATTCTCGACGTAGTGGAAGAGGCGCTTTGACTGACGGACGGGCTCTGGCAATCGAATATCTAAAACAGCAGCGGTTGCTCGGCGGGGACTCGGTGATCCTTCCTGGAGCCAGGAGTCTGGAGCCAGGAGTTGGGGATCCGCCCGGGCCGGCCTCCGTGGTCGTTCAGGCTCCTGATTCCAGGCTCCCGACTCCTGGCATTTCATTCGATCCACCCAGCGCCGATCTCTTCGCCACCGATCCTATCCAGCAGACGCGTAGCCTCGAGGATGTCGCTACACTCATCGCCGCCTGTGAGCGGTGCAAGCTGTGCGAAGGGCGCACCAACACCGTCCCGGGCGAAGGACCGGCGAATGCCCGGCTGGTCGTGATCGGCGAAGGGCCCGGTCGCACGGAGGACCAGACCGGACGTCCATTCGTCGGCCGAGCGGGCGAGCTGCTCACGAAGATCCTCGAAGCCATCAAGCTCCCGCGGGATCAGGTGTTCATCTGCAACATCGTGAAATGCCGGCCGCCCGAGAATCGCCTGCCACAGTACGATGAGATCGCCGCGTGCCTGCCGTTTCTGTATCGCCAACTCGAGCTAGTGAGGCCGAAGGTCATTCTGGCAATGGGAGGGACCGCCGCTCAAAGCTTGCTCAGCACGAAGCAGTCACTCGGTGCCCTCCGCAATCAGGTTCACCGGTTCCGCGGCATCCCCGTGGTGGTGACGTACCACCCGGCCGCGCTGCTCCGGAACCCCAATTGGAAGAGACCAACCTGGGATGACGTCCGTATCGCCGCTCGCCTCCTCGACAACTGACCGGGCAGGCGAGTACCCCGGGGGGGGCCGCCAGACTCCGTGGAGCAACGAGGCGGAGCAGGCAGTCCTAGGCGCGATGTTGCTCGACCAGGATGCGGCGCTCAAGGCCGCGGAGATCCTGGACGACACGATGTTCTACAAGGAGAGCCATCGCCTGCTGTTCCGGTCGATGCTGTCGCTGACTGAACGCAGCGACGTCATCGACCCCGTCACGCTGCGCGACGAGCTCAGCCGGCGCGGCGATCTCGACCGGGCCGGCGGTATGGAATACATCGCGGCGCTGATCGACGTCGTCCCCACGGCGGCGAATGTCGACTATCACGCGAAGATCGTCCGCGATAAGGCCGTGCTGCGGCGTCTGGTCGAGGCGGCGACGGGCATCATCCAGGACATCTACGAGGGACACGGCACCGCAGGCGAAGTCCTCGACAACGCCGAGCATCGCGTCTTCCAGGTGGCGCAGTCGCGGCGCGCCGAAGAGTTCGTGCGCATCAAAGAGCTGATCTGGCCCACGATGGAGCGCATCGAGCAGCTCCAATCGGGCGCCGGCGCGTTGACGGGAGTCCCCAGCGGTTTCGTCGATCTCGATCGGTACACGGCCGGGTTCCAGCGGTCCGACCTCGTCGTCCTCGCCGCCCGCCCATCGATGGGGAAGACGGCGCTGGCGCTGAACATCGTGCAGCACGCCGCCATCGAGCACAACACCAGGGTCGCGTTCTTCTCGCTAGAAATGTCCAAAGATCAGCTCGTGCAGCGTCTCCTCTGCTCCGAGGGACTGGTCGACGCCCAGCGGCTCCGTCGCGGCCAGCTGCGCGATGACGATTACCCGAAGCTCGCACGCGCCGCCGGCCTCCTCGGCACCGCGCCGATCTGGATTGACGATTCCGCCACCCTGACGCCGCTCGCCATGCGGTCGAAGGCACGGCGGTTGAAAGCGGAGCACGACATTGCGCTCGTGATCGTGGATTACTTGCAGCTGATGCAGGGGCCGGGCGATGTCGAAAATCGCCAGCAAGAGATTTCGTACATCTCCCGTTCGCTGAAGGCGCTAGCCAAGGAGCTCGACGTGCCGATCGTCGCCATCTCCCAGCTCTCGCGCGCTCCGGAGCAGCGTGGCGGCGAGCACCGGCGGCCGCAGCTCTCCGACCTGCGCGAGTCAGGCGCGATCGAGCAGGACGCCGACGTCGTCTGCTTTATCTACCGGCAAGAGTTCTACGACGGGCCGGTCGATCCCAAGACCAACGAGAGCATCGAAGGCCTCGCGGAGGTGATCGTCGGCAAGCAGCGCAACGGCCCGACCGGGACGGTGAAGCTGCACTTCAAGAAGGAATTCACGCGCTTCGACAACTACACCGCGCGCGAGGCTCCCGTCAGTGTCTAAAGACAAGTCCGTCTTTCGCTGCACCGAATGCGGCGCCGATCAGCCGAAATGGGGTGGCCGCTGCGATAGTTGCGGTGCGTGGAATTCGCTGACCGAAGAGCCGATTAGTCGGTTAGCCGGTAAGACGGCTAGCAGTGTGGCAAACAGCCAGGCACCTGTCCGTCTAATCGACTTACAACAAACCACTCTCGAACGGTGGAAAACCGGCCTCGCCGAATTCGATTTCGTGCTCGGCGGGGGCATCGTCCCGGGCTCCGTCACGCTCGTCGGCGGCGAGCCGGGGATTGGCAAGTCCACACTGCTGATGCAATGCGCCGCGCGGCTCGAGAGCCAAGGCGTGTCGACCCTGTACGTCTCGGGCGAAGAGTCGCCCGACCAGCTGCGTCTGCGCGCCGACCGGCTCGAGGAAGACGCCGGCAGGATCCATGTGCTGGGTGAAACCCGGCTCGAAGCGATCCTCCATCACGCGGCACAGCTGAAATCGAGTGTCGTACTCCTCGATTCCGTGCAAACTACGTACACCGACGAGCTCGAGGGCGCGCCGGGCAACGTGGGGCAGGTCCGCGAATGCGCCGCCCGCTTGATGCGGTTCGCCAAAGAATCCGGTCCGGCCGTTTTGCTCGTCGGGCACGTGACCAAAGGCGGCGGCATCGCCGGCCCGAAGACGCTCGAGCACATCGTCGATACCGTGCTGTACTTCGAGGGCGAAACCACGCTCGACCACCGCATCCTGCGTGCGGTGAAGAATCGCTTCGGCTCGGTGGACGAGATCGGCGTCTTTCGTATGACGGGCACCGGCCTCGAGCCCGTCGCCAATCCCGCCGCCGCGTTTCTCGCCGGGCGCACGACCGGCGCGTCCGGTTCGGCGGTGACGGCACTGATGGAAGGCACACGCCCGATGCTCGTCGAGATCCAGGCGCTCGCCTCGAAGGCGGGATTCGGGACGCCGCAACGCGTTGCCACGGGACTCGATCATCGCTGGCTCGCCTTGCTGCTCGCGGTGCTCGAGCGGCGCGGCGGCCTGCCGTTCGGGAATCTCGACGTATTCGTCAATGTGACCGGAGGCGTTCGTC
>QHTW01000233.1:0-3261 GCA_003220955.1 Gemmatimonadota bacterium
CGGCGGAGGGCTTCGTCGTGCATACCGCCCGCGATGGCCAGCACGCCCTGCATATGCTCGAAAAGATGGATCCGCCGGACTTGATTCTGCTGGACTACAAGATGCCGGTCATGGACGGGAAGCAGTTTCTCGCGGTCCAGCGCCGCACTCCCAGGCTGGAAAACATTCCAGTGGTGATTCTTTCCGCGGCGACCCGCGAGTGGTCCGGGGCGCACCTCGAGGTCGAAGAGGTGCTGTCCAAACCAGTCGACCTCGAGGTCCTGCTCGGTGTGGTGAATCAAATCTTCGCGCCGCCCCCGCCACCCACCCCACCGCCGGCGCCGGCGTCGCTTCCTGCCAGTTCACGACATTCCTCCAGGCCGTCACGTACTCGGGCCGGCGGTTGTGGTACTTCAGGTAGTACGCGTGCTCCCAGACATCGAGGCCGAGAATGGGGATCTTGTCGTCCATGAGAGGACTGTCCTGATTCGGCCGACCGGTGACGTCGAGTTTTCCGTTTGAAACCGTTAGCCAAGCCCAGCCGCTTCCGAATTGGGACGTTGCAGCGCTCGACAGTTGCTCCTTGAACTTCGTGAAGTCGCCGAACGTCCGCGCGATCGCGTCGCCCAGCGCGCCACTGGGCTCTCCGCCGCCGCCCTTACCGGCTGGGGCCATGATCGTCCAGAACAGTGAATGGTTGTGATGGCCGCCGCCGTTGTTGCGGACCACGGTCCGGATGTCGTCGGGAACCGCGTTGAGGCCGCGCAGCAGCTCCTCGAGGCTCTTGGTGAAGAGCTCGGGGTGTTTGCTCAGGGCGTTGTTGAGGTTCGTCACGTAGGCCTGATGATGCTTGCCGTGGTGGATCTGCATGGTCTGCGCGTCGATGTGCGGCTCCAGCGCGGCGAAGTCGTACGGAAGCTGCGGAAGGACGTGTCGGGTTTCCGCGCCGGCCGGTCGTGGCCATGATTCGCGTCCTGTGAAGTGTGGTTCTCAAACCCCGCATTGCGCGGCACGGTTCCCTCCATATTTTGGCTCCGCGGACGTGTCCTCTCCCTCTTTCCGGAGGCGCTCGTGGCGGAGTTCCTGCTGCGCTGGCTCCATTATCTGGGCGGCATTACGTGGATCGGCCTGCTGTATTACTTCAATTTCGTGCAGGGGCCATTCATGTCGGAGGCGGATCCGGCGGCCAAAAGCACCGCGACCCAAAAACTCTTGCCGCGCGCGCTGCGCTGGTTTCGCGGCGGCGCGATCCTGACGTTCCTCACCGGCCTCGCGATCCTCGGCAAGCGGTTCGGCGAATCGCCGCTCGGCGCCGCGGCGTGGTCCACCCCATGGGCGATCACGATCCTGACCGGCGCACTCTTCGGTACGCTGATGTTCTTCAACGTCGTCCTCGTCATCTGGCCCAAGCAGCAGATCGTGATCGCCTCGGCGAAGGCGGCCGCGTCGGGTGGCCAGGCGAATGCGGCGGCCCCGGTGGCGGCGCGGCGGGCATTCCTCGCCTCACGGACCAACGTGGTCTTCTCGATTCCCATGCTGTTCTTCATGGGTGCGGCGTCGCACTTCACGCTGCCGGGAGGGGGCAATCACGCGGCGTATTGGGCGAGCGTCATCGTCGTGGCTGGACTGCTCGAAGTCAACTCGCTGATCGCGACCACGGGCGCCACCACGAAGCCAATCGAAAAAATTCCCGGCGTGATCGTGACAGGCTTCGTGGTGTGGGCCGTGGTGTACGCGCTCGCGCGGGCCTTCCTATCGGCCTGACGGCATAAATCGATGGCGTCGGTCACCCTCCGCCGGCTGAGCAAGGTGTTCGACGGCGGCAAGCAGGTGTTGCACGAGCTGGATCTCGACGTGCGGGATGGCGAGCTGCTCGTGCTGCTCGGTCAGTCGGGCTCCGGCAAGACCACGGTGCTCCGGTGCATCGCCGGGTTGGAGGAGCCGAGCGCCGGTGACGTCGTGATCGGTGAGCGCGTGGTGACCCACGACTCGCCCGCCGCTCGCGACGTCGCGATGGTGTTTCAAACGCCGGCGCTCTACCCTCATCTCAGCGTTCGCGAAAACATCGCCTTCCCGCTCGAACTGCGGGGCGTGGGCGAGGCGCAGATCGCCGGTCGCGTCACCGACGCAGCGGCGCGTTTGGGCTTGGAGAATGTCCTCGACCGTTTGCCCGCACAGCTGTCGGAAGGGGAGCGGCAACGCGCGGCGCTCGGCCGCGCGATCGTACGCGGCCCACAGGCCTTTCTCTTTGACGAGCCCCTGTCCCGACTGGACGCCAAGTTGCGCATCGAGCTGCGCGGTGAGCTGCTGGTGCTGCACCGCGCCCTCGGCGCCACGATGATCTATGTGACGCACGATCAGACCGAAGCGATGACGATGGGCCAGCGCATCGCCGTCCTGCACGAAGGTCGGGTGCGGCAGGTGGGCACGCCGGAGGAGATCTACCAGCGTCCCGCAGACGTCCACGTGGCACGGTTCGTCGGCACGCCGGGGATGAACGTATTACAGGGGAGGGGCAGCGGGACCGGGGACGCGAGGGTGATCGAGGCTGGCAGTCTCACGATTCCCGTCGAGCTGAGCACTTACGAGGGAGAGCTGCGGGTCGGCATCCGCCCCGAGTACGTCGGTTTGTGCGCAGTCGACAAAGGCGCCGGAAACGCGGATGTCCTGGTCGTCGAACCATTGGGCAGCGAGACACTCGTCCACCTCAATGTCGGCGGCCAACCGCTCGTCGCACGACTGCCCGGATTCGCCGACGTGCGCGTCGGAACACGCGTGGGCGTGATGGTGGATCGCCGGCGTTTGTATCTGTTCGACGCCGCGGGCGTGCCGCTCGCGTGAGCTCGCGCGGCTGGGCGGCGGCAGTCACGGTCGCCGCGACGATCGCGGCGACTTTCACGCTCGCCGTCGTATTCGCCGCCCAGCGTCATTACGAGCGGGGGTTCGCCTTCCGCATCGCCGGAACCACAGCGGCGTACGTCGCCGCAGTCACGCCGCCCCCACAGCCGGCCCCACCGCCACCTCCACTGCGGCGGGTCGTTCGCGGGCGGGGCCGGGCTTCCATCCGGCCGGCACCTCCGCCTCTGCCACCGCAGCTCGCTCCGCTTTCGCCCGCCGCTCGCAGCTACGACCTGCCATCGCTGTTGACACAGGCCCGCGCGCTACAAACGCTGCCGGGGTGGACGTCAGACGTGGAGGTCTACTTCGGCACGGCACCGCTGGTCGATGCGACGGCCCCGCCGCTTTCGCCGGATGACTTGTCCCGGCTCGCTGCCGCGGCGC
>QHTW01000233.1:3297-6260 GCA_003220955.1 Gemmatimonadota bacterium
GTCGTCGGCGCGGTCGCCGTGCGGCCACACCCAATGCCTCATGGCCCGCTTCCAGGCGGAATCGGATTTGCCTTTCCGGCGGCGATTCTTGCCATCGGTGCCGCCGCCGCGACCGCGTTCCGCGAGCGGTCGCTCCGGCCGGGGGTGCGGGGAGGCTACGCGGGCGCCGCGCTGTTCCTGGCGCTCGCCACGTATCTCGATGTGCGGGCGGCGGCGCGGCAGAACACCGATCGTTGGCTCATCGACACGCGCCGGCTGCTGCAAGAGGCGGCGACGCGGCTCCCGCCACCGCGGGTACGCGTCGCGATCAGCGACCTCGCTGCGATCGTGCGCGACGGCGAGATCGTGGCGGGGGAGCCTGCGGATTCCCCGCCGCGGCGCGTGCGCGTGGATGGCGAGCGGCGCGCGGTCGTGGCCGTGCTGATCGGCTCGGGTCGGTGGGTCGAGCTGCGGTCCGTGCCGGCCGAGCTCGAAGCGCCGAGATGGTTGATCCTGTTGTTGCCATGCGCGCTGCTGGGGCCGCTGGCGATCTTGCTGCTGCGTTGGGGGGAGCGTACGTCACCGCGGCGGTGCTGCATCTCACGGTTTTCACGATCGGCCCCGCGCTGTATGCGATCTATCTCGCGACTACCGCAAATCTTCCCGCGCTGGCGCGCGATTCGGTGACGTGGAATGCGCTTCGGAATACCGCGCTGTACGCGTTATACGTCCCCGTTTCCGTGGCCCTTGCGCTGCTAGCGGCGCTCGCCGTGTTCAGGTACCGGCAGCACTGGGGCGGACGACTCCTCAGCACGGCTTTTGTGCTTCCGTATGTCGCGTCGGCCGTTGTGATCGCGCTGGTCTGGCAGGCGATCTACCGCTGGGGATCGTTCGGCCTGGGGAGAGTGGATTGGTTGAACAACCCTCGCACCGCGCTCCCGGCGCTGATGCTCACATCGGTTTGGGCGCACATGGGTGGTCAGATGGTCGTGTTCCTCGCCGGACTACAGGCGATACCTCCGGCCTATCTTGACGCGGCACGCGTGGATGGAGCGGGAGCGTGGCGCGGCTTCTGGCGCGTCACGCTGCCGTTACTCCGGCCAGTGACCTGGTTCGTTGTCTTGACTTGTGCTCACGCAGGGTGGTCCGTCGCCGTCGCACGCCACCGGGGTCATGGTCCATCGCATCTATCAGACGGCATTTGGACAGCAGACATTCGCGCTGGCGAGTGCGGTGGCCGTCGTGTTCGCTGTCATGCTCCTGATCCTGAGATGGCCGCAGCTGGCGATTCTGCGCCGGCAGGTTCGCAATGCGTAAGGTGCTACTGGGAGTGCTCGCTCTCGGCATGGTAGCGCCCCTCCTCTATATGGTGTCGGTCTCGTTCATGGGTGAGGGGGAGTTGTTGCGGTGGCCACCGCCGCTGCTCCCGCATGCGCCGACCACGGGCAACTACTCGGCGATGGTCGAGGTGCTGCCGTACGCGCGTGTCCTGTTGAACACGGCGATCCTTGCAGGGTGTGTCATGGTTGGACAGGTGCTGACCAGTGCGGCGGCCGGATACGCGTTTGCGCGCCTCCAGTTTCCAGGTCGCGACGGGATCGTCACGACCGCGCTTGCCATTCTCACGATCCCGGCAATTCTGCTCCTCGTCCCTCGCTACCTGATGATCCAAGCGCTCGGCGGGGCTGACACGTACCCGGGTCTCATCTCGACCGAGCTCGTGTCGGTGTGGGGCATCTTCTTGATGCGCCAAGCGTTTCTCATGCTGCCGCGCGAGGTCGAAGATGCCGCGCGTATCGACGGGGCCGGAGAGTGGTCGCTGTTCTGGCGAGTCGCGGTTCCTATGGCGCGACCCGCGGTTACGGCTCTTGCCTTGCTCGCCTTCCTGGACCAGTGGCGCAGTTTCCTGTGGCCGCTCGTCATCACCCGATCGCCCAGGATGGCGGTCGCCGATGTGGCGTTGGCGCACGTGCACAACACCTACGGGGGCAACTTGCCGTACCAAATGGCCGCTGCCGTTCTGCTGACGGTGCCGCTGCTGGTGATCTGCCTGTGTGCTCAACGTTACATGCTGTCAGGAGTCCGCGTCACCGGCGCGAGCGTGCAGCTCTAGGTGCGCGAGCTTCCCACCTGTGGCTCGGAAGTTGCGAGACTCTGTTTCCCGCTGCAGAACTATCCAGCTTTCCTGCTGCATTCCGCAGCAGTGAGCCGCGGAGTGTGGGTGCAGCAGCAGGGAGAGAGCACGTGCAACGGTCCTGGGCATCACTGCTGGTTGCGCTGGGCGTTTTGACGCCGGCGCTTCGCGCGCAAACCCAATCACCCGCTGAGGGGGGGAAAACCCCGGGACCGAACGCAATCGGATTCGGGTTGGTGGCGACGTTAGGCGCGAACTGGCAGATCGAATCGGGCGAGGTCGGGTACGTACGTCGCCGGTCACACGGCTTCGCGGCGATTGGGCTGGCGGGTCGACTGGGGACGTTCGTGAACGAGAGCGCGATGATGGGCGCGAATCAGGGCGTCGTGTTCTCCGCCACGCTGTCTGCCCGCACACCGATGAAGTCCATCGCCCAGCTCGGTGCTGACGAGCGCGGTACGGGAATCGGCTTTGATCTGACCTTCGAGCTCACCGGATACACCGCCGCGCGCTCGCCGCTCGCGCTGGGCTCCCATTGGGCGGCCGTGTCAGTGTTGCCGGCATTCAGCATCGGCAGCGGAGCCTCGCCCCATTTCGCGATTGTGATCGGTCCCACCGTCTTCCTGCACAGCGGCAAGCCGCTGATGCGCGGCCTGCTGGCCTTCCGTGGTGAGGCGCCGCTGGCGCGCCGGGAGCGGCATCCCTAGGTTAGCGACCTTATGGTCGCGCCGACGGTGACCTCGGACCATCCGGGTCTCGACCTCCTCGCCGAAGTCGCTAAAGTGCTGGCCGCCGGCCGCCCGGCCGAGCAGGGGCTGGCGGGCGTCGTCGCCGTGCTGCGTCGCGGCCT
>QHTW01000233.1:6269-10104 GCA_003220955.1 Gemmatimonadota bacterium
TATCACCAGCCCTGACGACGAAACACAGCTTCCCGGCTTCACGGCCGCCGTCTCCGCCTGGGTAGCCGAAGGACCGCACAGCGAATCGGTGCCCGGCGGCACGCTGCTCCGCCTTCCGCTGATTCACGAGGAAGAGCCCCTGGGGTGCTTCGAGGTGATCATTCCTCAGGGGCGCTACGAGCGGATGGCCCACGACGTCCTGGTCGTGGTCGCGCAGATGCTGGCTCCGGTCCTCGCCGCCACCGAGTTGTCGCAGGACCTCGCCTCCGAGGTCGCCCTCCGCACTCGCGAGCTCGAGGCGCAACGCAATTTCGCGGCGCGCATCATCGATTCGCTGCCGGTCGGCCTCTACGTCATCGATCGCGGCTATCGGATCCGGGCTTGGAACCGCAAGCGCGAAGCTGGCACACAGGGCGTGTCGCGCGAGGACGCCCTGGGGCGCGAAGTCTTCGAAGTGCTGGACCGCCAGCCGCGCGAGCTGCTCAAACTCGAGTTCGATCGCGTCTTCGCGACGGGGGAGATTCAGACGGTCGACATGGACTCGCAGGCCACCGGCGAGGCACGACACTACCGGATCACCAAGATCCCGATGCGGATGGACGACGAGGACATCTCCCACGTCATCACGATCGGCGAAGATGTCACCGCCTGGCGCCAGGCACAGCAACGCCTCGCGCAGAGCGAGAAACTCGCCGCGGTCGGCCAGCTGGCCGCCGGCGTGATGCACGAGATCAACAACCCGCTCGCGACGATTTTGGCGTGCAGCGAGGCGCTCAGCCTGCGGACCCCCGAACTCGCCGAACAGGAGCGTGGGGCGCAAGAGGAGTACCTGCGCATCATCGACACCGAGGTCCAACGCTGCCGCCGGATCGTGGAAGGGTTGCTCGACTTCTCGCGTCCCAAGCAGAGCGGCCACAAAACCGCGTCCGACATCAACGCGATCATCGAGCAGACGCTCTTCCTCCTCAAGCATCACGAGCGGTTCAAGTGGCTCACGATCGAACGGCAGCTCGAGACGGACCTGCCGCCGTTCCTCATGCTAAACGCCATGGATGCGATGAACTCGCGAGGCGTGCTCACCGTACGCACGCGCCGCAATCCGCACCGTGCCGATGAGATCCTCGCCGAGTTCATCGATACCGGCACGGGGATCAAGCAAGAGGACCTACCGAAGATTTTCGAGCCGTTTTTCACGACCAAGCCGCAGGGCCGGGGCACGGGGCTCGGCCTGTCGGTGGCCTACGGCATCGTCGAGGAGCATCGCGGACGCATCGAGGTAGAATCCCAGGTGGGGGTGGGGACCAACTTCAAGGTCTACCTCCCGATCCAATGAAGATCCTGGTCATTGAGGACGACAGAACGGTAGGGGAGTACGTTCGCCGTGGGCTGGATGAGGCCGGCTATCATGTCGATCTCGTCGGCGACGGCGACGAAGGGCTGCGGCGCGCGAGCGGCAAAACCGGGGGCGGGGGGGGCGGGGGCGGCGCCGGCTACGACATGATGGTCCTCGATCTCCGCCTGCCCAAGCTTTCCGGCATCGAGGTGCTGCGCACGCTGCGCGATCGCGGCGTCGGGCTTCCGGTGCTCGTGCTGACCGCGCAGGACTCCGTCGATTTCAAAGTCCAGGTGCTCGGTCTCGAGGCCGGAGCGGACGACTACGTCACCAAGCCCTTTGCGTTCGAGGAGCTGCTGGCGCGCGTCGAGGCGTTGGGGCGGCGGCCCAAGGCAATCGCCCCGCCGAAGCTCAAGGTAAACGGGCTGGTGCTGGACACGGGCAGTCGCGAGGTGACCCGCGACGGTAAGCGCATCGAGCTCACGCCGAAGGAATACGCCGTGCTCGAGTACCTAATGCGCCATCAGGGCCGGGTGATGTCCCGCACGCTGATCACCGAATACGCCTGGGATTATCACTTCGATCCCGGGACGAACATCGTGGACGTGGTCATCACCCGGCTGCGCAAGAAGATCGATCACGCCAAAGAACCCAAGCTGATTCACACGGTGCGCGGCGTGGGATACGTGGTACGCGCCTGACATGGCGAGCATTCGCGGTCGGTTGACGATCTGGTATGCCACCGCGCTCATCCTCAGTATCGCGGTCTTTGCCGTTGTCCTCTATTTCGCCCGCCGCAGCGCCACCTATCAGGATCTCGATCGCCGCATCCAATCAGAAGCGGACCTGACGGCCGGCATTCTCGCCGAGAGCTATCGCGCGCGCGGCGTGCTCGTGGAGAAGGACACCGCGGGCCGGCCGGTGCTGACACAGGATGTGGCCGCGGTCCTCGAGGTCGTGCCCGACTTCCTGCTCGTCACGAGCCGCGACGGGCGGCTCCTGTTCGCGTCGCCCGATGCCCGCGCGCTGACGTTCACCGAATTCGAGCAGTTGAACGCGGTCACGCGCCCCCCTCCTTCGCCGCCCACCGGATCAGTGCCGCACCTGACGGGGCGTTTTCGGATCGAACCGAATGGGCCGACCCTGCATTACATCGTGCGCGCCGTGCCGGATGCCGGCGAGCAGTTCGGCGCGATCTTCGCCGGCGCGAACACGCAGTCCGCGGAGCTGCGGCTCGAGCAGCTCATCACCACGATCCTCGTTGCGTTCGTCGTCGGCGTCGTCCCGGCCATCTTCGTCGGCCGCTGGATTGCGGGGCGCGCGCTTGAGCCGGTGGATCGGATGATCACCGAGGTCCGCGAGATCACGGATGGCCGCACGCTGCATCGGCGGCTCGCCCTCCCGATGGAGCGCGACGAGCTGGGCCGATTGGCCGAGACGCTGAATCAGATGATGGCGCGCCTGGAACGCAGCTTCGCGGCGCTGCGGCGGTTCACCGCCGACGCGAGCCACGAGCTGAAGACGCCGCTCACCGTCGTCCGCGCGGGCGTCGAGCGCGCCATCACACGGCCTGAGATGCCGCCGGAGACGCTCGCCACGCTCGAAGAGACGCTCCAGGAGGTGAATCGGATGACCGAGCTCCTCGACGCGCTGCTGACGCTGGCGCGCGCTGACGAGGGCCGGGCAGAGCTCCATCGTGAGCCGGTCGACCTGCGACACATCATCGAAGAGGCGGGGGAGACGGGCGAGCTCCTGGCCGAGCACGCCGGCGTGGGCATCGACATCCGCTTGCCATCGGAGCCGGTCGTCGTCTCGGTGGATCGCAGCCGCGTGCGTCAGCTGGCGCTCAATCTCATCGAGAACGCCGTGAAATACACGCCGCGCGGCGGCCAGGTCTCGGTCGAGCTCGGCAACAGCAACGGGCGTGCCGTCTTCACCGTGGCGGACACGGGCATTGGGATCGCGCCGGGTGACTTGCCGCATGTGTTCGACCGCTTCTGGCGCGCCGACTCCGCACGCACGCGCACGAGCGAGCGCGCCGGCACAGGTCTCGGTCTCGCGATCTGCAAATGGATCGCGGAAGCGCACGGCGGCACGATCGAGGTGCAGAGCCGGCCGGGCAGGGGAACGACGTTTACGGTGGGGTTACCGCGCGGGTAGATCCACATCTCGTTGTCACCATTCCGTAATTCGGGTGCAAAAGCCGGGTCACTAAGCGTCGGTACTCTCACACTGGCTCAATGTGAGAGGCGACCATGTACGACGCACTGGTGCGAGCTCAAAGACCCAGCGTACTGGAGTGGCTTGTTGTCAACGCACTGATTCCCTCCGTCCTTATCACGCTCGTGTTGCAATCGGCCCGCGCGAGCCGTCTCGCTGCGACGACCGTCATCCAGACCGAGATGTGTGTGCTCGCTCCACTCGACGAGCCCGCGCCGGGCGGCCCCATCCCTGACGTCTTTCCCGTCCTGATCCGGATACACGGACCCATTTACCCACCGA
>QHTW01000233.1:10195-10755 GCA_003220955.1 Gemmatimonadota bacterium
TGTGCAAACGACGCACGGGGAATTCGTGCCCCCCGCATTCCGAGCCTTGGCGGGCGCGGTGTTCCGGCCGGCTCGGTTCGCCGGCCACACCGGTGCGGCGTGGATCACGATCGGGATCGATTTCAACCTAAATCGGGAGTGACAGCATGCGCGCTCTCAGCTCGGTCGTCTCGATTACGGCTCACGTTGGTGTGGTCGCCGGCGTCCTGTTCGGGTCGGCCAAAGCAGGTCGCTCGAATCCAGTCCGTCCGCCGCAGATTTCGATTGTTTTCGCTCGCCCGGCAGCAACACCTCAGACGTCGCGGTCGTGGGCGTCGAATGGCCCGACGACCCCTCCGCCCGACCTCGGAAGGATCACCGTTCCCAACTTCACCTTCCCAAGCGGCGCGACGAAGTTTTCGCCGTTGTTTACACCGTCCTTCTCAGCGTCGCCGGGCGCTACGCCGGCAGCGGGTTGGGTGGCGATCGGAAGCGAGAGCGGCCCGGAAGTGCTGACGGGGCCGCTCCCCGTCTATCCAGAGTTGCTGCGCCAGGCCGGCGTGCAAGGCCGAGTCGTGCTG
>QHTW01000233.1:10812-11251 GCA_003220955.1 Gemmatimonadota bacterium
ATCCGGACTTTGTCGTGGCGGCGCGACAAGCGCTCGTGGCGACTCTGTTTCGGCCCGCTTTTGTGGCGGGACGGGCGATCCGAACACGGGTACGAATTCCGTATGAATTCGCCATCCGCAACGGCACGGGACGTGCCCGATGAGTCTAGGCCGAAGGCTCATCCGGCTGTCATCGTTTTGTAATCTTTGCCCTACTAGCGGGCCAGATGCAACGGGTACTATTACTTAGCCAACCAGTCCACCAGCCTGAAGGAGGCGGCGGTGTTCAATCACCTCATCGAGTCCAACCGCAAGACCGACAAGAAGGGTGCGTTTGGCCTTGGCGTCGTGTCGCTGGTCGGGCACAGCGTCATCGTGCTTGCCGCGGTCGTCGCGACGTTGACTGCCGGTCAAAAGAAGGACGAAGGGACGATCGACACGGCTATGGTCTTCCTCAATC
>QHTW01000233.1:11266-18561 GCA_003220955.1 Gemmatimonadota bacterium
GGACGTGCCGCAACTGAAAGGTTTCCAGACCGTCGTCGCGCCAACCGACATCCCGACGAACATTCCCCCGATCAATCTGCAAGAGCATTTCGATCCCAAGGATTACTCGGGAACGGGCGTCGAGGGCGGTATCGGGACCGGCATCGTGCCGTCGTCCGATCAGGTGTTCATGGAGTCCGTCGTCGAAGAGCGGCCCGAGGTGCTGTCGGGGCCCGCGCTGAATTATCCGGACCTGCTGCGCCAGGCGGGCGTGCAAGGTCGGGTGCTGGTGCAAGCGATTATCGATACGTCGGGCCGGGCCGAGCCGCCGTCGGTGAAGGTCATTCAAAGTCCGAACCCAGGCTTCGACCAACCGGCCAAGAACTACGTGCTGCGGGCGTTGTTCCGCCCCGCGCGCGTCCATGGGCGGGCGGTCCGCGTGCTGGTGAACCTGCCGATCGACTTCAAGATCAAGCGATAGGGAGACACGATGAGTTACGCTGAACTATGGTCCTCGATGGGGTTGTTCGCCAAAGGCATCGTGGTCGTCATGTTCATCATGTCGGCCTGGTCGTGGGCGGTCAGCATCTCCAAGCAGATCTACCTCAGGAAATCGCAGAAGGAGACGCGGAAGTTCGCGCCTGAATTCTCGCGCTACCTGCAGGAAGAGCAGCTCGACGGCGCGATCGCGCTCGCGGAAAAGAACAAGAAGAGCCACGTCGCGCGCGTGCTGGGCGAGGCCCTCGCCGAGGTGAAGCCGCTGCTCCGCGACCGGGCGACGATCACCGCCGCCGACATCAACTCGGCGGAGCGCGCGGTCGAGCGGCAGATGCTCATTATCACCGCCGAGCTGAAGCGCGGCCTGGGCATCCTGGCGACGACCGGGGCCACGGCTCCGTTCGTCGGACTGCTCGGCACGACGATGGGTATCGTGACGGCGTTCCAGGGCATGTCCGCCTCCGGCGGCTCGGGGTCCCTCGCGGCCATCACGGGGGGCGTCGCCGAGGCGCTCATCACGACGGCGTTCGGTTTGCTCGTCGCGATTCCGGCGGTGTGGCTGTACAACTATTTCGCGACCAAGATCGACTTCCTCACGGTGGAGATGACCTACACGTCGAAGGAGCTGATCGACTACCTCATCAAGAGCGTCGGCAGCGAGTTCGGCCGGTCGATCTTCACCAAGGAATTCCAGACCCAGAAGACGTCGCAGACCAGCGGCCCGATCAAGGGATAACGCGCCATGGCGATGGGGGGCGGGAAGAAAGCGGAAGGCGCGGTCGCGGCCAACATCAACGTCACACCGATGATCGACGTGATGTTGGTGCTGCTGATCATCTTCATGATCGTGACGCCCGCGATCACGGCCGGATTCCAGGCGACGATTCCGCGCGCCAAGAATCCCGACGCGCGCGAAGAGCAGGAAGGCGAGATCCGGTTGGGGATCGATCGCGACGGGAAGTTCTACCTCGACCTCACCGACCCGCGCAGCGGGAAGTACACCGGCCCGCGCTACATCAGCGATGCCGATTTGCCGGGGCAGCTCACGACGCTCTACGCCAATCGCACGGTCGACAAGATCCTGTATCTCAAGGCGGACGAGAGCATCGAGTACGGGCGGATCCAGGCGGCGCTCGAAATTGCGCGTAAAGCGGGTGTGCGCGTCGTGGGCGCGATCGCCGAGCAGGAACGCGCGGCGCGACCAGAAAGGCACTGACCGATGGCCATGGGATCAGGCGGCTCGGGCGGCGGTCTCAGCTCGGACATCAACGTCACGCCGATGATCGACGTGTTGCTCGTGCTGCTGATCATCTTCATGATCACGCTGCCGCTGTCGCGCCGGGACTTCGACGTGCAGGTCCCGCCGGAACAGAAGAATCAGCCGAAGCCGAAGCAGCAGCAGAGCGATCAGATCGTGCTCGAGCTGGCTCCGGACGGCTCGTACGCGATCAACCGGCAGCCGGTCGCCTTCGAGCAATTGGACGCAAAGTTCCACGAGCTGTACGACCAGCGTCCCGCCAAGCTGCTGTTCATCAAGTCCGCGCCGAATCGCAAGTACGGCGACATCGTCCGCGCCATGGACATCGCGCGGGGCGCGGGGGTGCAGGTGATCGGGTTCACGCCTGCGGAGGCGGGAGCGCCGGGAGCGCACTAAGGATTCAGATGTGTTTGTGAAGGCCGGGGCACGAAACCGTGCCCCGGTTTTCGTTATAGGGTATGTATTAGTCCAATGCCCGATACCACTCGGCCACTGTTTGATTCCTACTCGCTGCCGGTGCAGCGGCGGCGCCAGGGGCCGGCCGCGGCGCTCTCGTTCGCGGCGCACCTCGCGATCGCCATTCTCGTGCTGTGGCGTGGCGCCGAGCTGTTCGAGGGCGGCGGCGGCGGTGGCACCGGACCGCGCGGCGGCGGTGGGGGTGGCGGCCGGCCGGCCGTGAGCTGGTTCGCGCTGCCGACGCCGTCCTCACCAGTGGCCGAAGCCATTCCGCCGGCGCCCGCCGTAACGGTGCCCACCGTTGCCGCGCCGGTGACGGAGCCAGTGAAGCTCGAGCTACCGCCTCCCGCGCCGACTGTCGCCGTCGCGCCGCCCCCCCCGCACCCCACCGCGGCCGTCGGGACGGGCGAGGGAACGGCGGGCGGTCCGGGCGAGGGTCCGGGGACGGGCGGTGGCAAGGGCACCGGCACGGGGCCGGGCGTGGGGGCCGATTCCGGCTCTGGCTCGGGCGGCGCTGCGAGTGATATCTTCGCCGCCACGCCGCTGTGGGCGATCTCTCCGCCGCCGGGCGCGCCGCGCGACGCGCACGGCAAGCGCCACGAGGTCCGCTTCTGGGTCACGGCGGAGGGTCGAGTCACGAGGGTCGAGGTGACTCCGCCCATCAAGGACTCGGGTTACCGGCGCGAGTTCACGGAGCGGATGATGGGCTATCTGTTCAAACCAGCCACGACCCGTGACGGGCGACACGTCGATTACATCGCGAGTGTAACCGTCTATCCGTAGCCGCTTGTAGCAAACACATCGCGACAGGGAGTCGCGTGCTCAAGAGCCAGCTGTTTGCGCGGAAAACCGTCGACCAGTGTATCGCCGACGGATCCGTCGGCGGCGGTCTGCGTCGCTCCCTCGGCCCGGTGCAGCTCACGGCACTCGGCATCGGCGCGATCATCGGCGCCGGGATCTTCGCCGCGATCGGCACGGCGATCAGCGGCGACTCGGGCCACGTGGGCGCGGGGTCCGCGATCGTCATTTCGATCCTCCTGGCCGGTGTGACGAGCGCCTTCGCCGCGATCACCTATTCCGAATTCGCCGCGATGATCCCGATCTCCGGGAGCGCCTACACCTACGCGTACGCGACGCTCGGGGAGTTGCTCGCGTGGATCATCGGCTGGGATCTGATTCTGGAGTACGCCGTCGGCAACATCGCCGTCGCGATCGGCTGGGCGGGCTACTTCGACTCACTGCTGCGAGGCCTGGGCCTCGAGATGCCGCGCTGGCTGGTGACCGATCTGCGCACGGCGCTGCACAATCCCGACCTCGTCGCCGCCGCGCCCCACCTGGGCCCGATCCCGATCGTGTTCAATCTTCCCGCCCTCGTGATCGTCGGCATCATCACGGTGCTGCTGGTCATCGGCACGAAGGAATCGGCATGGGTGAATACGATGATGGTCGTGATCAAGGTCGCCATCATCGGGCTCTTTCTGATCGTCGGATTGAACTATGTGAAGCCTGAGCAGTGGTCAACGCCCGCGTTCGCGCCCAACGGCATCAAGGGCATCAGCGTGGGCGCCGCGATCATCTTCTTTTCGTATATCGGCTTCGATGCCGTCAGCACGGCCTCCGAGGAAGCGCGTAATCCGCAGCGCGACATTCCTCGCGGGATCATCTGGTCGCTCATCATCTGTACCGCGCTGTACATCGCGATCGCGCTGGTGCTCACGGGCATTATCCCGTGGGACCAGCTCAATGTCCCCGACCCGCTCGCCGTCGCGCTGCAGTACATCCACGCGGACTGGGCGGCGGGCATCCTGGCGCTCGGCGCGGTGGCCGCGATGACGTCGGTGCTGCTCGTGTTCCAGCTCGGTCAGGCGCGGATCTTCATGTCGATGGCGCGGGACGGCCTCTTGCCGCCTTGGGCTGCCAAGGTCCACCCGAAATACAAGACGCCCCACATCACGACCATCATCACAGGGATCTTTGTCGCCGTCTCGGCGGCATTTGCGCCGATCGGCTGGGTGCTCGAGCTGACCAACATCGGCACGCTGTTCGCGTTCGTGATCGTGGCGGTGGGGATCATCGTGCTGCGGCGCAGGGACCCGGACCGCCCCCGTCCGTTCCGGACGCCGTGGGTTCCGGTGCTGCCGATCGTGTCGGCTGCCTTCTGCTTCTACCTGATGTACAACCTGCCCCTGCTCACCTGGCTGCGCTTTGGTCTGTGGATGGCGATCGGGATCGCGATCTATTTCCTATACAGCGTGCGCCACAGCCGCGTGCGCCGCGAGGGCGAGGTCGGCCGCTAAATCAGCTGCACCGCCAGGCGCAGCGCGCCCACCGGCGAGTCCACCGGGCTGCCACTCTCCGATAGGCGGGCGCGCGGCGAGTCCGCGGCGAGGTTCAGACGCAGCGCCGTCAGCAGTGGCGAGCCAGGTCGCAGCAACCCACCCGTCGTGGCGATCTTGATCGGCTCTTTCCCGGAGAAATGCCGCGTCAACACGCGCACCAGCTGACCCAGCTCGACGGCGGCATCCGCCACGATGCGCTGTGCGACGATCTCTCCCTCGCGCGCTGCGTTGAGGACGTGCGGGGCGAGCGCGGCGACCTGTGCCGGCGTCGCCGTCGCGGTCCAGCGGATCAAATCATCGAACGTTTGCAGGCCGTGCGCGACGAGGAGGCGCTCTAGCAGCGTGGACGACTCCTCGAGGCCGTCGTGCGCCCGCGCGGCGGCCGCCAGGGCCCGGCGCCCCAGCCAGTAGCCGCCGCCCTCGTCGCCCAGCTGCCAGCCGTGGCCGCCGGCGCGGTGCAGCCGCCCGTCGGCGGTGCGAGCGTATGCGATCGAACCGGTGCCTGCGTTGATGAGGATTCCCGGCGCGTTGTCGAACGCGGCGGCGAGCGCGACCTCGATGTCTCCGCGCACATCGACGCGTTCGGCGATCCCCGCGGCCGCGATGGCCGCGGCGAGCGCCTCGCGCTCCGGCGCTCGACCGGCCCCGGCGGCTCCCACGAGCGCCGCGGTCGCGGGCAACGAGACCTGGGCTTGTGTAGCCGCCCGCCGCGCCACGTCCAGGATCACGGCCGCCGACTGCTCGGCACCGCCCGGGCGCATTGCGGAGCCGGGCCCTTCGGCGCGTCCGAGCACCCGACCATGTGTATCGCCGACGACAACGGCGGTGTGCGAGCCGCCGCAGTCGATGCCCAATAAGACGACGTTGGACGGTTGGACGGTTGGACGGTCGGACTGTGCGGTCACGCTGACATCGCCGGCGGTCCGACGGTCCGACCGTCCGACCGTCCGACACGAGATGAGACGATGCCCACGACCACGGTGATGGCAGTGCCCAGCGGCACGTACCACGGCCATGCGAGTCCGGGGAGCCAGTGCAGCGGGAAATGTGGGATCACGGCGCCGAGCACAATCGGGGCCATCACGACGATGCTCACGATGAGGGCGATGATGACGTCGATCTGCCGCGCGCGCGGCCAGGCGCCGCCCAGGATGTAGGTCCCGAGGAGCGATCCGTAGGTGAGCGACGCGATGCTGAGCGCCAGCTGCACGACGGGCGTGTTCTGGTCGCGGAATGCCAGCGCGCCGCCGACGAGAACCGCGGTCCAGAGGAGGGTGAGCCAGCGGCCGACTCCTAACAGATGCTCAGGGGCCCGCCTGCCCGTCATTGGCGCGTAGAAATCGTGTGTCGCGGCCGACGCGAGGGAGTTCACGGCGGACGCGTGACTGCTCATCGCTGCCGCGAGAATGCCGGCGACGACAAGGCCAGAGAGCCCCTCGGGAAGCTGGTTGATGACGAAGGTCGGATAGATCGCGTCGCTTCGCATGCCAGGCTGATCGGCACCTGCAAGCCACAGGCTGGTGCCGACCAACAAAAACAAGCCGATTTGAGCGATGATAAACACGCCGGATCCGATCAGGGCGCGCTGCGCGTCCTTCAGGCCTCGCGCCGCCAGCAGCCGCTGCACAAATAGATGCTCAGTACCGTGTGTGGCTGACGAAAGGAGGGCGCCGCCAATCAACCCTCCCCAAAACGTGTAGAGGACCTTGAACGAGAACTGGAGCTCGAAGACGCGGAGCTTCCCCGCATCCCAGGCCCGTCCGAAAGCGTCGACACCACCCGCCATGTGTGTGGCGACGATCAGTGTCGCGATCCCACCCAGCAGATACACGCCGAGCTGGATGACGTCGACCCACACAACGGCTCGCAGGCCACCCACCCAGGTGTAGAGCAACGTGACGAGACCGATGGCGAGGATCCCGAGGGTCATGCTCCAATGCAAGAGAATGGACAGGGTGATCGCCGTCGCAAACATCCGCACGCCGTCAGCGACCGAGCGTGTGAACAGAAACACTCCCGATGCGGTACGTCGTGCTGCAACACCGAAACGCCGCTCGAGCCGCTGGTAGGCGGTGTCCTGTGATCCATCGAAGTAGCCCGGGAGCAGGAAATGGGCGACGCCGATGCGGCCTACCAGGTAGCCGAACGTGACTTGGAGCCAAGTCAAGTCGCCACGTGCGGCGATCCCCGGAATCGAAATCACCGTGAGCGCCTACGTCTCGGTCGCGACGACGGAGAACATCAGGGCCCACCATGGCAAGCCGCGGTGGCCGAGGAAGTAGTCCGTGGCATCGCGCTGTCGTCCCGCCAGCGCCAATCCGAACACGATGACCGCGGCGAAGTACGCGACGATGACGGCAATGTCGAGATGGCGCATGCGAGCTAGACGCCTAGACGCCTAGATATAGAAAGGGCCCGCGATGTACGCGGGCCCTGCTTACTGAATCAGGATGGCTCAACGCTCAAACCGTGAACGACGATCCGCAGCCGCAGCCGCCGGAAGCGTTCGGATTCTCGAACGCAAAGCCGGATTCCTGGAAGTTGCTCTTGTAATCGATCACCGTGCCGTTCAGATACTGCGAGCTGAATTCATCGACAAACAGCCGCACGCCCGCGCTCTCGATGACGACGTCATCCGCCGCGGGTTGCGCTTCGATGTTCAGGCTGTACCGGAAGCCAGAGCAGCCGCCCGGCAGCACAGCGACGCGCAGCCCGGCCGACTCCTGCGACACGTTCTCCTCGGCCAGGAATTTCTTGACTTCTTC
>QHTW01000295.1:0-1120 GCA_003220955.1 Gemmatimonadota bacterium
CGAGTCGCCGGCCGCCGGCTTGTCAGCGCGCAGAACTTCGCGCAGCTGTTTCGGCCGCAGCAGATCGTGCAGCGCCCGTTCTATCCCACCGCCACGTTGACCCACCCGCACTTCCAGGCGTACGGCCTGGGCTGGATCCTGCAGGATTATCGCGGCGAGTTCATCGCGATCCACACCGGCAGCATCGAAGGACGCTCGGCCATCGTCGGCCTGATTCCGGATCGGCGCCTTGGGCTCGCGATCTTCACAAATCTCGACCACTCCGAGCTGCGCCACGCGCTCATGTACACCGTCTTCGATCGGTTCATTGGCCCCGCATACGCGGGGGGAGGGCACGATTGGAGCGCCGAGATGCGCGTGATGTACAAGCGGCTCGCGGACAGCACGCGCGCGGCGCGGCAGGTGCAGGAGAGCAAGCGCATCACCGGCACGCATCCCACCCTGCCGCTCGATCGCTATACCGGCACCTACGCGGACAGCCTGTTTGGAACCGCGACCCTTGGTATGAGCGACGGCCGGTTGACGCTGCAGGCGGGGACCGCGAAGGGCCAGCTGGAGCACTGGCAGTACGACGTCTTCCGAGTCACGTGGCAGGATCCGTTCTGGGACCCGACGTACGTCACGTTCGGGATCGATCCCGATGGCTCCGTCGGAGAGGTGCGGGTCGTCGAGGGGGACCAGGTGTATCGGCGCGTGAAGTAATCCCATTTGGCCAGCGAGCCGCTCACATTATGGCGTGGTTCGAGCCACTACTACGTTGAACCGCGCGCTGTCGCGCGGGCTTCCGTCGTGGACGCGGAATTCGACGCTGGCTCGGAACTCCGCAGTATCGCTGGGTTGATTCGCATTCGAGCCTGGAGTGATGATCACGAGGAAACACCGAGCCGTGTGAGGTGAGTACAGCGAGCTGATAAGTATCCGCCGATGACCGCTCGAGTCCGCACGATTCGGACCTGACCCACCGCGGAAATCCAGCCCGCATACCTCCAAGAACGAGCGCACGTCGATATCCACACCCGCGATCGGCTGGTTAGCGGAGTCACGGACAAAGACGTGCGCCACGGCCGTAGTTCTGCAGGGGTCGCAACCCATGGGGTCGCCACAATGGGCAGCGAGCACG
>QHTW01000295.1:1354-4867 GCA_003220955.1 Gemmatimonadota bacterium
CCCGCCACCGGCCTGTAGTCTTCGAGCCGAATGTCGGCCACGTCGGTGGGTGTGGCGGGATTCAGCGGCACGATCATCCGAACGACGATCAGGCGCTCCCGGTCGACCCAGAATTGCGGTGACGTCGTGTCGCTCGCGGACTGGCTGCCGGCGACCTCGGTCGCACGGCCCTCCCAGGTCGTCGTGTAGAGTTTGGACAGATCGAACTTGTAGGCGCTGATCTGCCGCAACGTCGTCTCGATCGTTTGATCGTACACGCCCGCGACAAATGGCAGGAAGGGATTCCCCGAAGCGGCGGTGCGCGTGATCTTGCCGCCCCGGACGGCGTACAGCGAATCGGCCGTGTAGAGGACGCCGTTGCCGTCTTTGGGGTCGCCGAAATCGATGCGCAACCGGTCCGGCGACTTGAGTGCCTCGTACCAGGTCGATGTGTCGGTCACGCCCTTGCGGGTCTGCGTGGTCTGCTGGACGAACGTGACGGTCTTGAACCACTTGCCCAGGTACGCCGCGCGCATCCGTTCGAGCAGCGCGCGGCCATCCTGCGGCGCGCGCTCGGTGGCGAAGCCGGTCAGGACGACGGCGAGTGCGAGCAGGGTTACTTTGGCTGCCACCGGGCCTCCTTGAGCAACTGCGCGATGATGTCCGCGGCCGTCCGCCCCGCCGCTTCGGCTGCAAAATTGATCACGATCCGGTGCGTGAGCACCGTCGGGGCGACAAGTCGCACGTCGTCCTCGTCTGCCATCGGCCGGCCATCCAGGGCCGCGCGTGCCTTGGCGCCGAGGATCAGATACTGCGAGGCGCGAGGCCCGGCGCCCCAGGAGATGTATTCCTTAATGAAAGGAGGCGCCGCCTCCTCCGGCGGGCGCGTCATCCGCACGAGCGCGACGGCCGCCTTCACGAGCGCTTGGGAAACCGGAATCCGGCGCACCAGATGCTGCATTGCGACCACATCATCGGAGGTGAGCACCGGGCTGACATCCGCCAGCGTATCGCCGGTCGTCGAAGTAACGATCGCCTCTTCTTCCTCCTGCGAGGGATAGCTCACCCGCAGCTCGAACATGAAGCGGTCGAGCTGTGCTTCCGGCAGCGGATACGTTCCCTCCTGCTCGATCGGATTCTGCGTCGCAAGCACGAAGAACGGCGCCGGTAGCCGGTAGGTCTGACCGGCCGCTGAGACCTGATGCTCCTGCATCGCCTGGAGCAGCGCGGCCTGCGTCTTGGGTGGCGTGCGATTGACCTCGTCGGCGAGCACGATGTTGGCGAACACCGGCCCGCGCACGAACCGAAAGCCCCGCTTGCCGGTGGCGAGATCCTCCTCGATGATCTCGGTGCCGGTGATGTCGGAAGGCATCAGGTCGGGTGTGAACTGAATGCGGTTGAACGCGAGGTCGAGCGTCTCGGCGACCGTCTGGACCATCATCGTCTTGGCGAGTCCGGGCACGCCGACGAGGAGCGCGTGACCACCAGCGAAGATTGCGGTAAGAATGCCATCCAACACGTCGCGTTGGCCCACGATCCGAAGCCCGACTTGCGTGAGCAGATCGTGCCGCGCCGCGGCGAGGCGCTCGAGAAGCTCGACGTCTCCGGAAGGTGGGGATGAGGGGCGAGGGACGGGGGAGGAGGCCATTTGTGCGAAGGTAACTCGTTCCTACCACGAAGCGCCACATAAAGTTGCGGTCCTAACACTTTGCTTGCGAAAAATTTCACAAGCGTCTAGGTTTCCCGGCGCAACAATGACTCCCGTGCAAAAAGACGAAGACCCCGAAGTCAAAGGCTACAGTCAGGGCTACGAGTACTTCGGAATGGCGCTCAACTTCACGGTCGCCATTCTCCTGTTCGGTGCCGGTGGCTGGTTTCTCGACGGCTGGGTGCGTACGCGGCCGCTGTTCACGATCATCGGGGCGTTCGTGGGCGGGTTCGCGGGGTTCATGAGCATTTACTATCGGGTGAAGAGAGACACGGCGGCGAAGGGCGGCGAAGGGCGGCGAAGGGGCGGCGAATGAAAAACCTCGCCCTGCTGGCGTTGTTCGGGGTGGGGTTGGTCGCTGTGTCGACGCTGCTCGGTGGGAAGCCCGCGGCAATCGGTGGTGTCGTCGCGCTGCTCGCGCAGCTCTGGGCCGTTGCGCTGCTGAAGCCGAAGATGCGGGCGCCGAACCCTGAGTTCATGGCCCGCTGGCTCGGGGGCATAGGCATTCGGTTCCTGGGCGTCGGCATCGTCCTCATCGCGTCGCGGACCGTCCCGGCCCTACTGGCGTATGTCGGTGTGCTGTTGCCGCTCCTGTTCTTGGAGACGAGGTTCCTCAGGTGATTCAGGCCCCCGCTCACCCCGCCAAGTCTCCTCCCAACATCGGGGCGATGATTTTTGAGCACACCGGCGACAGCAAGCTCGTGGAGCTGCCGTTTGGGTTGGGTGAGTGGCACCTGCCGGGGCCCTGGTACATTCCCGGGACGCACGTCGACGTGTCTCCCACCAAGCATGTCGTCTTCATGATCGTCGCGGCGACGCTCGTCTTCCTGACGCTCTGGTACGGCGGCCGCCAAGTGGCCCGCCGCCATCGCGAGGGCCGCGGCCCGCGTGGGATCGGCGCCGCGGTCGAGGCGATGGTGCTGTTCGTCCGGAACGACGTCGCGATCGCCAGCATCGGCCACGGCGGCGAAGTCTTCGCGCCGTACATCATGACGCTGTTTTTCTTCATTCTCTATTGCAACCTGCTCGGCCTGCTGCCGTGGGGCGCTGCCGCGACCGGCAACATCGCCGTCACCGCGGGACTCGCGCTCACCGCATTCCTCACGATCGAGATCTCGGGATTTCGTGCACTCGGGCCGAAGGGCTATCTCAAGACGATCGTGATGGTCCCGCCGGGCATGAAGGGCATCGGCGCTGTGATCATGGCGATCATCATGACCCCGGTCGAGCTGATCGGCAAAATCGTGAAGCCGTTCGCGCTGACGCTGCGGCTGTTCGCCAACATGACGGCCGGACACTTCGTGATCCTGGTGCTGCTCGGCCTGATCTTCGTCTTCGGGACGGCTCCGGCGGCGATTCGCTATATCGTCGCGGGTGGATCCGTCGCCCTGACGTTGTTCATGATGCTGCTCGAGCTGCTGGTCGCATTCCTGCAGGCCTATATCTTTGCGCTGCTCACGTCCGTTTTCATCGGGCTGATGCGGTACGAACACTGAAGTACTAGACGTCTAGATGTCTAGACGTCTAGACGCCGAGACGTCCAGGACAATCAAACAGGGGACGACATGCACAACCTGCTCATGCTGCTCCAGGCCGAATCCGCCGCCGCGGCGCTCAACAGCAACGCGCTGCTCGGCGCCGGCATCGGGATGGGACTCGCGATCATCGGCGCCGGCCTCGGCATCGGCCGTATCGGCGGCCAGGCCGTCGAGGCGATCGCGCGCCAGCCGGAAGCGTCGGCCGACATCCGCGGCGCGATGATCCTGACGGCCGCACTCGTCGAAGGCGCGACGCTGGCGGCGCTGGTGTTCGCCCTCCTCTTCAAG
>QHTW01000185.1:0-217 GCA_003220955.1 Gemmatimonadota bacterium
ACGAGATCGCCCCGCCCGGCCCGACCGCCAGGGTCGCGAAGTGGTAGCCGGTATTCGGCAACAGTCCCAGCGCCACGAGCCGCGCCGCACCGGCCCCCCCCGCGACCGCGTAGTACGGGGTCGTCGCGACCCTGCCGTCGTCGGTCCAGTAAGACAGTCGCGCGGAATCGCCCCGCTCGATGCCGAACGTCGCCACAACTGACAGCGCATTGAGCGG
>QHTW01000185.1:289-27947 GCA_003220955.1 Gemmatimonadota bacterium
CATGGATGCGGCTTCCACGCCGGGCTGTGAGCCTCGCCCCCGGCGCTGACCTGATAGCTGTTGGCGCCGTCCGCCCGCGCCGCGAAGATCACCGGGTAGGTGTAACAGTCGTAGTAACTGCAGTCCTCGATCGATCGCACGAATGCGAGCTGCGATCCGTCGACCGACCAGGCCGGCTCTGACCCCGCAAGCCCACTGCCGATCCGCGTGACGCCGGTGCCGTCGGGATTCATGAGGGCGATTTCGTCCGCGCCGAAGCGGGTCGTGGCGAACGCGAGCCGCGAGCCATCCGGCTTCCAGGCGGCGCCGTAGTCGTGTGCCGCATCGGTCGTGAGCCGGACGAAGCCCGTGCCGTCGGCATGCACGGCGCAGAGGTCGTCGTTCCCCGCGTCCACCCGGCAATCGAAGACGATCGTGTTGCCGTCGGGCGACCACGCCGGGCTCCCCACAAATCCGACGCCATTCGTGAGACGCACCACGTTCGAGCCATCGGCGTGCATGACATAGAGCTCGGGGACGCCGCTGCGCGTCGAAGCGAACGCAATCTTCAGTCCGTCAGGAGACCAGGCCGGGTGGGCCGCGACCGCGGGAGACTCGGTCGTAAGCTGGACCTTGCCCGAGCCGTCGGGATTGACGACGCAGATCTCGACGTTCCCGGCGCTGCTGCAGACGTATGCCAGCCTCGTGCCGTCTGGCGCCCACGCGGGAGCCTGTCCCGCCGTGACGTTCGTAAGCGTGGATCCATCCGCGCGGACGACAGCGATCTGACCATTCTGTGAAAACGCAATCCGCTCGGCCAACACGCAGGTGACCGAAAACGTGACGTCCACCGTCCCTCCCGAGGGCACAGTCACGGCAAGAGGGTTGGCACCGCTGAGCGCACAATTCCCGGCCACTCCGGACAGCGTCACACGGTGATCGCCCGCGCGCACCGCGGCGAAGGTGAACCCATCGTTCGCCGCGAAGGGTCGAAACCAGTGGCACGGGTCACTGGGAGATTGATCGATGCACACGCCGTAGCCATCGGGGTCGATGTCGACACCCGCGGTCGCAGTGTTGATGTGGACGCTGCCTGGCGGCGTGCACGTCATGGTGAACGGCACTTCCGTGGTGTCAGTCCCCGTGGCGCTGACCGGGCGGGGGTTCGTCCCGCCGATTACGCAGTTGTCGGGCACGCCATTCAGGAGGACGGTGTGATTCCCCACGGACACGACAATGGTCAATGCTCCACTCAACCCGATCGGTTGGGGCGCCCCCGTATAGCAGTAGAGGTTGTCGTAGTAGTCATACTGGGGATCGACGCACACGCTGTAGCCGTTCGGAGCGACTGGCGTCCCCGTGGTCGCGGTAGTGACATGCAGGTGCGGTAGCGCTGTGCAAGTGAGCGACAGCGCGACCTCGATCGTGTTGCCAGCCGAGACGGTCACCCCCTTGGGGTTGTCGCCGCTCACCGCGCAGTTTCCCGCAATACCCTGGAGTAGCACCCGGTGATCTCCGGCGGTGACGACGATGGTCGCCGCCCCGTTCACCGCGATCGGCTGGCCATAGGCGCAGGACGTGCCATAGTAGACTACGGACGGATCGACGCAGACACCGTAGCCGTCAGGGTCGAGATCCACGCCACTGGTCGCGGTCGTGATGTGGAGACTGCCGTGCGTCGTGACGCACTGCACCGCGAACGTCACCGTCGTCAAGGTTTGCGCCCTGACCCTAATCGTCACGGGATTGAGGCTCGTCACCGTACAATTCGCGGCGGTGCCCCCAAGCACGACGGTGTGCTCGCCGCCCCCGACGTTGATGTCGGTCCATTGCGTGCTCGCGCCAATCGTGGTCAGCTGCTGGCCATCGACGCTGACTGAGTATCCATCCGGATCAGGTTCCGGCCCCGTCGTAGACACGATGACGCGAAGGCTCCCAGGCCCCATTTGGAGCCCGATCGGGTCGGCGCACGAAATCACCAAAAGACACCCGAGGCCCAACACGACGCGACGCCAGCACATGAAGCCCCCTTGAAATGGGCACTCGCGCGACCTTTACAACCCGGCCCGGAGCCTACCACTTGTAGGGCTTGCCAAGCGTTAGGCGGCCGTTAGGTGCTCAAGCTTCAGCTGTTGGGGTCCCTCGATCTTGTAGACACCGGGCGCGACGTCGCGCCGGTGCTGCGCCGGCCGAAGAGCGTCGCGCTCCTCGCCTATCTCGCCGCCGCCCGACCCAAAGGCTTCCACCGCCGGGATTCCCTGCTTCCCCTATTCTGGCCGGACCTCGACCAGGCGCACGCGCGGAACGCCCTGCGACAAGCGGTGCATTCTCTGCGTGAAGGGGTTGGCGCCGGCGCGGTGATCGGTCGTGGCGAGGAAGAATTGGGCGTCGACCGCCAGCGCCTGTGGTGCGACGTCGCGCAATTCGAACAGGATCTCGATTTGGGCAACGCGAGATCGGCGATCGTGTTATACCGCGGCGAGCTGCTCCATGGCTTCCATGTGTCGGGCGCGAACGAGTTCGAGCAGTGGCTGGACCAGGAACGGAAGTATCTGACCAAACGAGCGCTGGTGGCAACGCTCGAGCTCTCCAAGCAGGACGAGGCGACCGGCAACTACGTGGCAGCGCTGGGTTGGGCGCGGCGGGGCGTCGAAATCGGGCCCTATGATGAGAGCGCGCTGCGGCGCCTGCTGCGCCTGCTCGACCATATCGGCCGTCGCGCCGATGCCGTCCGTGAGTATGAAGAATTCGCGGACCGCCTCGCGCTCGACCTCGAGGTCACGCCGTCACCCGAGACGCGCTCCCTCATGGAGGCAATACCCGCAGGTCTTCGTCTCAGCCGGGATGTTGAACTCCACGCCGACCGACGGCGGGAGTCAGGGCGCAGCCGCCGCTGTGAACACCGCCCGGGCATCGGCCAGTGTCCGCAACGTGTTCTCTCGCTCGCTCGGCGTATTCCAGGCGGTGCTCGCCCGCGTCAGCGCGTCCATCCGGTCGATCCAGCGCACGAAAAACGTGGCGTCGTCCGCCGAGCGCACAGACTCGTCCGCGACACGGACGTAGGTCGGGCTCGTCGACGCGAACGGATACAGATCGAGCACCGGCAACTCGGCGCGATCGCTGTAGGCCCGCAGCACGTACCAGCCACTCCTCTTCACCGGAACCCACGCGGTGTCGTTGGCCGTCATCTTGTCCCGGGAGAGCGGCACGGTCACGACGACTTTGCCATTCCCGATGATCTCGAGATGATCAATCGGCACGTTTGATCGCAGCTGCACGACCGCTCTGAGCCGTTGCGTCCCGACCGGTACGGCGATCTCATCACCAATCGCGTGGCCCGCGAGCGAAAACTCGAGCAGCGGCGCATTCGTCACGAACGTCCGTCCCGCTTTGATTCCGACCAGCCACGTCGCGTGCTTCAGCGTCGTGCCCGAGTGCACGAACGTGCGGACCAGGCCGGGCGGTCCGCGCAGGCTCGCGAAATTGGGAAATGCATCCGTCCCCGCCGCCGCCGGCAGCCGGAATCCGCAATTCAGCAGGCGGTACCAGATCTCGGACGTGATGAGGTGGTCCGAGTAGCCCATGACCTCGAGGTAGTCGACTTTGCCGAGGGCGACGTCGACCGGCAGCTCGTAGAGCAGCGGAGCAGTCGTGTCCGCCGGGTCGGGCCTGCTATCGAACGGGTGCACGTACCCGACGAGTGCCCCCTCCGCGTGCGCGAGATCGGCGACCGTGGCATTCGTCGGGGCGAGACTCGCGGCGGCCGTGTTCGGGTACCCGGCGTACTCGGGGAGCAAGTAGTGCGAGCGCAGGCCGAGGAGCCCCAGGTGGCCCCAGACGCTGGTGTGAAACTCCTGGGCATGCATCAGCAGGAAGGTTGGGGTCGAGACGGGATCCGCGTCCGTGCGGAAGTAGGCGATGTCCGGGATCCGCTGCTCCTTGTTCACAATCAGGTTCTCGACCACATGCAGGTCTTCGGCGCGCGCTTGCAAGGCGAGATGCCCGGGGGCGTTGCGGTAGGCACCGCCGTAGTTCATGTGCACGTGCACATCGCCGCTCCACCAGCCGCGTGCCGGAAGATTGTCGATGCGCTCGAGCACGATGCGGTGCTCTACACGTCGGCCCGTCGGCACGTTCACGTCGGCACGACTCACGCGGTACTCCGGCCCGCGCCACACTTCGACGTGCACTCGGCCCGCTGGTACGGTCAGCTCAGCCGATCCAGAGGAATGGAAATAGGAGTACTCGAACTCGCGCTCTGAGCGATCGAACGCTTCGTCGGCGTGACGCCACGCGTCATCCGGCGCATAGCCTCGACCTTCAGCCGTCGTCACCGAAATCCGAGCCGCAAGAGGCCGGCCGGCGCGATCCGCCACGCCGATGCGCAACGTTCCCATCGGTTCGCGGTAGCGCCGTTCTCGCGCTTCGATCGGCTGCTTGCGGCCGCCCAGCACATCGATCACCCAGAGAGAGGTGTTGCCGCCCTCGTTCGAGATGCACGCGATGCGTGAGCCATCGCGTGACCAGCGCGGCGCCGTCGCGTCAAATTCACCATAGGTGAGCGGAAAGGGATCGCCGCCCTCACTCGTCATGAGCCACAGCTGATTCCATTGCCGGCCGAGATAGGAGCTGTAGACGACGCGTTTGCCGTCCGGCGACCAGTCGGGACGAGCCTTCCAGGTCGTCTCTTCGTAGCGCAGCTCGCGCAGCGGCGCCCCGGGTTGCGCCGCCATGCGCCAGAAGCCGCCGGTCCCGTGGATGTGGCCACGATTGGAAACGAGCATGATCTCCTTTCCATCGGGCGACCACGTGGGCGAGATGTAATGGTCCCACGCGCTGTAGTAGTAGCGCGGCAGCTTGCTGTCGTTGTCTTCCGTAATCCGTAGGGGCGCAGCATGCTGCGCCCCTACATCGGGGACCGCCGGGCTCAGGACGAAGATGTGCCAGCGCCTGTTGTAGACCGACGAGACGAACGCAATGCGTGAGCCGTCAGGCGACCAGCGCGGCTCGAGGTTGACGGCGCCGTTCGACGTCAACGGCGTGATAGTGCCGGTCGCCAGATCGAGCAGCTCGAGCTCGATCGCGTCGTGTGCGTAGCGGGCAAACACGACCGCTCGTCCATCAGGCGCCCAGTCAGGCTGATAGTCGTAGACCGCGCCCGACGTGAGCTGCGCGGCCGTGTCCGAGCCAATCCGCTGGCGCCACAGCGCGCCTTGCATGGAGTAGATCAGCTCGGTCCCGTCCGGCGACCAGGTCACCGAGCTCGGCCCGCTGGTCACCTGCGGGACGTACATCTCGCGCCAGTAGTAAGCGTGCGGGAGATCGACTTGATGAAGAACTGGTGCGCGCTGTGCCTGGAGGGGCGCAGCGGGCTGCGCCCCTACGAACAACATCACCGCTAGCGCGAGGCGTCGATCCATTGCTCGATCGCGGCGCGGAGCATCGGAAGCGGGACCGCGCCGTTCTCGAGCACGCGATCGTGAAAGGCGCGGATGTCGAATCGCTTGCCCAGCCGCTGATACGCCATCGCCCGGAGCCGCCGGATCTCCAAGCGGCCCAGCCCGTATGACAAGCCCTGGGCGGGCCACACCGGATAGCGATCGACGCCGACTTCCGCGCGCAGCAACGGGACGTGCGTGTGCTGACGGATGTAGTCGATCGCCTCCTCGCGCGACCATCCGAACGCGTGAATCCCCGTATCCACAACGAGCAACGTCGCCGACAGCGTGATGTCGGCCAGCATGCCAAAGCGCGCGGTGTCGGACGAGTACAGCCCCATCTCGTCGGCGAGCTGCTCGGCGTACTCGGCCCACCCCTCGCCCATGCCCGGCGACCAGAAGTACCGCGCGATAGCGGGAATCGAATCGCCACGTTCCAGCGCAATCGCGCCCTGGAGATGGTGACCGGGGATCGTCTCGTGGAACGACAACGCCTCGAGATCGGCCCGCGACTTGTGCCGCGGGTCATAGGTGGACAGGTAGTAGATGCCCGGCCGGCTGCCGTCCTCGGCCGGCGGATTCCACTCGCCCACACTCTGACGCTCCCGGAACGCCGGGTACGGCTCGACGACAACCGGCGCGCGCGGCAGCCGGCCGAAATACCTGGGAATCGCGCTGCGGGCACGCGCCACCGCGTCGCGCGCGCCCGCCAGCATCTCGTCGCGGGTGCGGAACGTGTAAGCGGTGTCGCCGCGCAGCCGCTCGAGCAGCCGGGACACGTCGCTGGTGCCGAACGCTCGAGTCGCGATCAGCTGCATGGCATTCTCGAGCTGGTCGACCGCCACCAGCCCGATCCGGTGCACGGAGTCGGGCGAGAGGGTCAGGCCGGTGACCGCCCGAATGCTCGCGCGATAGCAGTCGAGTCCGTGCGGGTTGGCGTAGACGCCGATCTCTTGTCGTGCCTTATCGAGATACTCGGCGGCCAGGAAATCGCGATATTGCCGCATCGCGGGAAGGATCTGCTGCTCGATCACGTGCCCCAGCTCGGCGACGAATTCGGGCGTGGAATCGCGCCGCGCGGGATCGTACAGCGGTGAGCTGGCCAGCGGCGTGGCCAGCAGGGTGTCGATCTCTTTCAGCGCGATCTCGACGTTGTGGCGCGGCGCGGTATAGCCACGGCGCAATCCTTCACGATGGTTCGCCATCTCCGTCGCGACATACGCAGGCACCGCCCGCCAGCGCGCGAGCGTTTGGCGCCGCGCCTGATCCGTTCCCACGCCTTGCAGCGTCGCGAGCGACGTGACGGTCGACAACCAGCCACCCCCCGTGTGCGCCACGCTCCAGAGCTCGAAGCGGCAGACGCGCGTGGCGACGGAGCCTTCGATGGCGTCGTGCATGACCCCGTAGGCGATGGCCTCCGGTCTCCCCTCGAGCCGCCGGGGATCGATGTGTCGGAGCTGATCCAGCCAGGCATCTTCCCGTTCCTGCCAGCGCGTGATGGCGGCCGGCGAGTTGTCGGGCAGCCGATCGTGCGGCCCACTCGCGACGCCATCGAGCGTCGCTTCGTCGGGATGGCGCTCGAAATAGGCGATGACATAGGAGTCGGCCAGCTGCCGGACGCGGGTCGCCAGAGAATCGGTGTTGGTCTGAAGAACCAGCGCGAGTGCGAGGATCATGATTTGAGATACAGTCGTTTGGGGTCGAGAACCTCCCGCAACAGCTGAAGCTCTGCCGCCGTCGGGGGATCGAGGCGATCCAGCCGTGCCCTGGCGCGAAGATTCCAGCCCACGGCGGCTTTCACATCGGCGGCTTCAATGCCAGGGTACAGCGCGGCCAACATGAGCTCCCCCTTGTCGTCCGGCTCGAGCACCGCCTTGTCGGTGATCACGCGCTTCACCCGCTGGCCGGGACTCGTGACGAAGTCGACGCGCTCCGGGAAGGTGCGCGGCGACAGCTTCGACACGATCAGAATCCGTTGCGCGTGAATCGCGATCTCCGCCGCGCCGCCGGAGCCGGGGAGGCGCACCTTGGGCCGTTTGTAATCGCCGATGACGGTGGTATTGATGTTGCCATGGCGATCCACCTGCGCACCGCCTAGAAATCCCACCTCGATCCGCCCGTTCTGGAGAAACAGCTGAAACACATCGGCCATGCCGCACACCATCAGCGAGCCGGTCACGAGCGCCGGATCGCCGATCGAGACCGGCAGCCGGGAGGGCGTCGCGCCGACCGCACCCGATTCGTAGATCAGCACGAGATTCGGCGCGTGCGTGCGCCGGGCCAGATTGCAGGCGAGGTTCGGCAAGCCGATCCCGACGAACACGACCTCGCCATCCGCGAGCTCGCGCGCCGCCACGGCGGCCATCATCTCGTCGGGCGTGTAGGGGGGTGCGTCAGAAGCCGTAGTTCACCCCGGCGCAGCGCTGCTCGCCCGCCTTGAGCCGCTCCATCAGCCTCGACTGCTTCTTCATATACTCGGCCCGATCCTGGACACCGTAGACGAACTCATCGAGGTAGTGTGCCAGCTCCGCGCGGTCACGCGAGATCTCCTCCCAGCCGACGTAAAAATCATTATCGCGGTCATAGTAACCCTGCGCGTACGAAGGATGCGCACCCCAGGGCTCGACGACGACGGCACTCACGATGGCGGCGGGGATCAGCGTGCGATTGGGATCCGACCGAATCACGCGCTCATCGACCAGCTCCTCGACGACGACGATCACGCGCTCCGACGCGAATGCCGCTTCCTTCTGGACGCCCAGCAGTCCCCAGATCTGCGCCGTTGCGCGTGCACGATCGTCACATCGGGATTCAACGCCGGGACCGTGGCCAGCGCCTCGCCCGTGTAGGGGCAGGTCACCGATTTGATGCGGGGATTGGCCTTGGGGAGATCGGTGCCGGCGTAATCACGCAGCGTCCAGAACGGCAGCCGCGCCGCGCCCGCCGAGAAGCGCGCCACCATGCCGAAGTGCGAGTACTCCTCAATCTCGAGTGTGCCGCCTTCCACGGCGCGGCGGAACGCGTGCAGCGATCCGACGCCGGGATTGCCGGCCCAGGAGAAGACCAGCTTCTTCGCACAGCCCGCGGCGATCATCTGGTCGTAGATCAGATCCGGGGTCAGGCGACACAGCGTCAGATCGCGGCGCCGCTGGCGAATGATCTCGTGCCCGGCGGCGAACGAGATGAGATGGGTGAAGCCTTCGATGACGACGACGTCGCCGTCGCGCACGTTGCGAGCGACGGCGTCCCGCAGCGACATGACTTTTGACGCTAGTCCGACATCTCGTGCAGGCACTCGTCGATGATCCGGAGAGCGGTGTCGACGTCGTATTCGTCGATGACGAGCGGCGGCGCGAGCCGCAGCGAGCTCTTCCCGCAGCCGAGCAGCAGCAGGCCTTTGGTGAACGCGCGATCCACCAGCTCGCGCACGATCTCGGGGGCGGGCTCGCGCGTGCCGCGGTCCTTCACGAATTCGACGCCCACCATGAGCCCGCGGCCTCGGACGTCGCCGATGGCGGCATACTTGTCCTGGAGCTTCCGCGCGCCGCCGATCAGGCGGTCGCCCATCTTCGTGACGTTGCGGAGCAGCTCCTGCTCGACAATCTCGAGTGTGGCGAGTGCCGCGGCGCAGCACACCGGGTTGCCACCGAAGGTTGTCCCGTGCGCACCGGGCTGCCATTTCATGATCGACTCTTTCGCGATGATCGCGCCGATCGGCATGCCGCTTCCCAAGCCCTTGGCAGACAGCAGAATGTCCGGCTCGATCCCCTCGTACTCGCACGCCCACATCTTGCCGGTCCGTCCCACGCCGCACTGCACCTCGTCGCAGACGAGCAGGATGCCGTAGCGATCGCACAGCTCGCGGAGGTCTCGCAGATAGCCCGCCGGCGGCACGACGTAGCCTCCCTCGCCCTGGATCGGTTCGACGAAAATCGCGGCCACGCTATCGGGCGGCACTTTCTTGGCGAAGAGCTCCTCCTCGATCCACGACGTGCATCGCCTGGTGCACTCCGACTCGCCGCGGCAATACTCGCAGCGGTAGCGATAGCCATACGGGACGTGATGGATCTCGGGGAGGAAGGGTGGGAAGCCCGAACGCTGCACCGCTTTGCTGGCCGTGAGGCTGAGGCCGCCGTAGCTCCGGCCGTGGAAGGCGCCGAGGAAGCCGACGATGGCGGGACGGCCGGTCGAGTGCCGGGCCAGCTTGATCGCGCCTTCGACCGCTTCCGTGCCCGAGTTCGACAGGAACACGCGCTTCTTACTTGGCCCGGGCGCGAGCTGGGCGAGCCGCTCGCACAGCGCCGCGAAGCTCTCGTAGTAGAAGTCCGAGCCGCAGATATGAAGGAAGCGCGCCGCGGCGTCCTGGACCGCCTTCACGACTTTGGGATGCCCGTAGCCCGTGGACGCCACCGCGATGCCTGCCATGAAGTCGAGGAAGCGATTGCCGTCCACGTCCTCGACCACGGCGCGCTCACCGCGCGCCACGGCGAGCGGATACTCCTTGGGGTACGACGTCGACGCGAAGCGGTCCTGGCGGGCGACGATCGCGCGGGCCTTTGGCCCCGGCGGCGGCACGACGATGCGGGGATAATCGCGGGCCGGCGCGGTCATGTCCGAACCGTCAGCTTGAGAAGCGTCTTCTCGAGCGCCTGGGTCAAACGCCCCACAATCTCGTCGATCTCCAGCTCCGCAATGATGAACGGCGGCGCGACCATCACGAGATCGCCGTTCGTGCCATCGGCGTGTCCGACGTTGGGCCACACCGTGATCCCGGCATCGAGTGCCGCATCGGTGAATCGTTCCGCGAATTTTGCCGACCGCGGGAACGGGGCTCGACTCGCCTTGTCTTCGACGAATTCGATGCCGGCGAGGAGTCCACGCCCACGGACGTCACCCACGTGCGGCAGGTCGGTGAGGAACCGCAGCCGCTCGTGCAGCACGCGCCCCATCTGCGCACAGCGCTCCACGAGCTTGTGCTGCTTGAGGTAGCGCATCGTCGCGACGCCGGCGGCGCACGCAACCGGGTGATGCGAGAATGTCTGCGCGTGCATGAAGTTCCCGGAGCCGTTGGCCACAGCGTCCACGATTTTCTCAGGCGCCGCGATGGCCGACAGCGCCGCGTAACCGCCGGAGATCCCTTTCCCCAGCGTCATGATGTCAGGCGCGACGCCGTAGGGCTCGATCGCCCACCAGGTCCCGGTCCGGCCGACGCCGACCAACACCTCGTCGGCGATGAACAACACGTCATGCCGGTCGCAGATCTCGCGCACGCGGCGGAAGTACTCGGGACGAGGCGTCGACCCGCCGGTCGAGGAGCCGCCGACCGGTTCCGCGATGAACGCGGCGACATTCTCGGCGCCGAGCTCGGTGATGGCCTCTTCGAGGACGTTGCCGCTGCAGACGGGACAGGAGGCGTTCTGGCCGCCGCACTCGCAGCGGTAGGGATAGGACGCCGGGATGCGGTGGACGTCGACGAGCCAGGGGCGGAACATCGCCTTGTAGGCCTCGCGCGCGGATGCAGACAAGGCGAGCAGCGTGCTGCCGTGGTAGCCGGGGCCGAGGGCGATGATGCGATGCTTGTCGGGTCGGCCGCGCTCGATCCAGTACTGCCGCGCCAGCTTCAGCGCGGCTTCGACGGCCTCCGACCCACTACAGAGGAAGTAGACCTTGGAGAGATCGCCTGGCAGGGTGGCGGCGATTTCATCGGCCAGGTCCTCGACGGGGCCGTTGGTGAACATCGTACCGGAGAGATAGCCGTATTGCCGGCATTGCTTGGCGATCGAGTCGGCGATTTCGGGGTTGGAATGGCCGATGTTGGCGACGTAGGCGCCGCCGACGGCGTCGAGGTAGCGTTTGCCGCGCTCGTCGATGAGCCAGCAGCCCTCGCCGCGCACGATCTTCGGGTACTCGTAGCCCAGCTTGCGGTAGAAGACGTGGCTGTTCGGGTAGCGGTGTGCGGTCACGTCGCAAAGCTACTGCATGGACTGCCGGCCGTCATTAACTTGCATCCCGGCGAGACACTGGCCCCTCGTCCAATGGCAGGACAGCGGACTTTGGATCCGTTAATCTAGGTTCGAATCCTAGGGGGCCAATTGCGCATCGCGCTACTGCCCGCCCGGGCTCCGCGTCGACATCCACAGGTCTTGCATGCCGAAACCACCCGGCCGGATCGACGTGAAGATCAGTGTGCGACCGTCGCGCGAGAGCACCGGTTGCGAATCGAGATCCGGAGTGTTGATCGGCGCGTCCAAATGGGTTGGATTCGACCAGGGGTCTTGGGCGGACTGGCGGGTGAAGCGCCAGATGTCGAAGTTGCCGAAGCCTCCCGCCCGCATCGAGGACAGCAGCAGCTCGTGACCGTCCGTGCTCACCGCTACTTTTTGGTCGGTCGCGGTCGGGTCGCTCAACTCCGGGACGAGGACCGCAGGGCCGAGCGCGTCGCCGTCATTCGACACCGCGACTCGATAGACGTCGATGCTGCCGCCGGCGGTCGGTCGATTAAAGTACACGAAGGCGTTCGGCTCTCCCGGCTCATGCACGTAAAACGTACCCTGCTCGTTGGCCGCCGTATTCACATCCGGTCCGAGGTTCACCGGAGGGGCCCAGACGTCCCCGTCCGCGCCGGTGCTCACGCGATGGGAGACGTAAACGTCGCCGAGGCCGAAACCACCGCCACGCGTACTATAGAAAAACAGGAGGCGCCCGTCTTCGGACATCGTCGGGGCGGCGTCGATCGCGTCGCTGTTGATCGGCGCACCGAGATTCACCGGGGCTTCCCAATCACAGGCCAGACAGCGGCGGTGCGACATCCAGATATCGAGGTTGCCGAGACCGCCGGTGCGTGTGGAGACGAAGAACAGTGTGTGCGCGTCGGACGAGAGGCCGGCGTTGGCCTCGACCGCGCTGGAGTTGATCACCGGGCCGAGGTTCACCGGCTCGGACCACTCGGAGCTGGCGAAGCGATCCGCCAGAAGCCCGGCAACGATGGAGTCAGATTCGGGCCGGCAGGCGAGCAACACACTGAGCGGGGCAACAGCTCTACAAAAGCGACGTACGCTGATCATCGGCTCCTCCGAAGAGCTGGACAGCCGATAACTTGAGCTCTCAGCGTTTGCGGAGCGTTTGCTGACCGTTCGCTGAGCCATCGGCGAGACTCTGGGGCCCTCTCCCCGAGGCTGGCCGGCCGCGCGAACGGGCAGCATGTTTCCGGCGATGACTGCGCCGAGACAGGTCTCCATCTCGCCTGCTGACGCCGAACCGCGCCCGACGTCGACCAATATTGACCTCTACGGCCTAAGCGATCGTGGCCGCGTGCGCTCGGACAATCAGGATCAGTTTCTCATCGCGAGCCTGCACAAGCTGCTGCGCGTGCACCAGTCGAGCCTGCCTCCCGAGGACATCACCACCCTGATCAGCGAGTCGCGGGGACACATCCTCCTCGTGGCCGACGGCGTGGGCGGCCGGCCCGACGGCCAGGCCGCGAGTGGCACGGTGGTCAAGACCATCGCGCACCACGTCACGCACCTGATGGATCTGTATCGCCGGCTCGACTCCAACAACGAAGCGACCTTCGTCTCAGAGCTCGAGAAATCGGTGCTCAAGAGCCACGACGTACTGGTAGAGGAAGGGAATAAGGAATACGGCGGGCACGGCGGGGCGACAACGCTCACCATGATTGCTGCCCTCTGGCCGCACGCGTACGTGATCCAGGTGGGCGACAGCCGCTGCTATCGGTTGCGCGACGGTCGGCTCGAGCGCATGACCGAGGACCAGACGATGGCTCAAGCGCTGGTCGAACAGGGCGCCCTGACCGAGACGGAGGCGCGCCGTTCCCCACTCCGCGGCATCCTCGCGAGTGCTCTTGGCGGGCGCGACATGACGCCGCGCATCCACGCCACCGACTGTCGCTGGGACGATGTGGTCCTGCTCTGCACCGACGGCCTCACCCGCCATGTGGGCGACGAGGAGATCGAGGCCGAGCTCCAGGCGATCCGCACGGCACCGGAGTCCTGCCGGCGGCTGATCCAGCTGGCGCTCGACCGCGGCGGCGAGGACAACGTGACCGTCGTGATCGGGCGGCTGAAGAACAAGCCGTCGGGCCTATAGCCCGCCTGGCCTTCGCGTCGACATCCAGAGATCCTCAAGACGATCGTCGCTTCACTGAGTAGCCGCAGCGGCAGACCGGACCATAGCTGTCACTGTCGGCGTGAAAAACTCCGTCATAGCGGGCGCCGCGGCCGCCGCTCCGGGGAACTGGGTGACCCCTAACGCCTCGAGCGTCAGACGCAGCGTGCTCTCATGCTGGTACAGCGTGGTCGACTGGTGCGTCGCTTTCGTCTTGGGACCCACGACGATCCATGCGATCCGCCCCCCACCGTGCGTGTTGTCGCTCCCCGATTCGTCGAACGTGATGATCAGCAGGCCGTCCCGCTGGAACACCGCGCTCGCGAGCAGCGGCGCAATGTTGTTCTGCAACCAGGTGTCGGCCGTGGCCAGAGAACAGTCGTGCGCGTCGTTGCACAGGTTCGGCACGATGTTCGAGTAGTCCGGGAGCACATCGTTGGCGAGGTCGGTTGAGAACTGCGTGAACGGCACGAGGTTGCGGCGCTGGGCCGAGTCGGTCGCGACGTCGGACAGCAGCGCGAACACGTTGTGCTTGCGCGCGTACCGTCCCACGTCGGGCCCCGTGTAGCCGACCGACGGCAGATCCTCGGCGTACGACTTCCACGTTTTGCCCGCGGCCAGCAGGCGGCGCACGACGTTGTCCACGGTCACGATCGTGGAATAGCTGTCGTCGTTCGTGATGACCTGACCCGTCGCCAGCATGAAATAGTTGCCGATGGACGGATGCGTGTTGGCGTAGTACTGGGTCGCGAGGCCGTGCTGTTGCGCGAGACTGTTCAGGTACGGCATCGATGGGCTGCCGATCACCGCTGCGTAATCCTGGTTCTCCTCGGTCACGATGAACACGTGCCCCGCCCGGGGGGCGCCGCCGCCCGGAGGGCTCGGCCGCTCGCACCCTTCGAGGGTGACGAGTGTGAACCAGGCGAGGGCGGTAATCGAAGCGCGCACGGCCAGCCTACGGGAGCGCCGCCCTAGTCCCTCCCGTGGTCGTCGCCGCCGGCAGGTTGTCTTCCACAAACTTCGTCAGCAGCGTGTACAGATGCTGGCGCGTGTTGCCGCCGTAGATCCCGTGATTGCGGTTCGGATACACCATCAGCGAAAACGGCCGGTTCGCATCGACGAACGCGTTGACCATCGCCAGCGTGTTCTCGAAGTGCACGTTGTCGTCGCCCGAGCCGTGCACGATGAGCAACCGCCCGCGCAGGTTCTTGGCGTACGTGAGCGGTGAGCCCTTGTCGTATCCGGCGGCGTTATCCTGTGGCAGGCCGTTGTACCGCTCCGTGTAGATCGTGTCGTAGTACTTCCAGTGCGTCACCGGCGCGACCGCGATGCCCATGCGATACACATCCGGCGCCTGCGTCAGCGCATTCAGCGTCATGAACCCGCCGTAGCTCCAGCCCCAGATGCCCACCCGTTTGGGGTCTACGTAGGGACGGGTGGCGATGGCGCGAGCGGCCGCGGCCTGGTCCTGGGTCTCGATCACGCCGAGCTGGCCGTAGATGATCTTCCGCCAGGCGCGGCCTCGGGCGCCGGTGCCGCGGTTGTCGACGCTGGCGACGATGATCCCCCGCTGAGTGAGCAGGAGGTGCCACAAGTAGGTCGCGCCGCCCCACGAGTCCAGGACGGTCTGGGAGCCGGGTCCGCCATAGACGAAGAAGAGAACCGGGTACTGCTTGGAGGGGTCGAACCCCGGCGGCTTCATCATCCAGGAAGGCGGCGTTGAGCTTGATGCCGCTGCCGATATCGATTTGCCGGAACTCCGTCGCGCCCAGCCGCAGCCCCGCGAGTTTTGCCTTGAGCTCGGCATTGTCCACCAGCGTCCGCAGCGTGCGATTGTCCGGCAGACTCACGAGCGCGATCGTCGGTGGCACGCCGAAGCGGGAGTACGTGTGGACGGCGTACCGGCTGCCGGGCGACATCGCGTAGGCGTGCCAGCCCGTTTCGCCCTGGGGCGTGAGGCGTTGCGCGGGCCCGCGCTTCGCGTAGTTGATGCGATAGAGGTAGCGCTGGGTCGGGTTGTCCGGTGAGGCGACGTAGTAGACCCATTTCCCAATCGTGTCCACGCGCTGTACCCCAAAGACGTCGAAATCTCCGTTCGTCAGTGGCCGCGGCGCGCCGCCGTCGCGCGGTATCAGGTACAGTTGCGACCAGCCGCTCCGCTCCGACATCCAGAGGATGTCCTTCCCACCGTTCAAAAACTGCAGCTGATCGAAATGATCGACCCACGGCACATCCGCTTCGGTGAACAGCGTCCGCGCCTGCCCCGTCTCCGCGTCGGCCAGCATGACGTGCAGGGTATCCTGGAGCCGGTTCATGTGCTGAATGACGAGCTCCTTCGACCCGCCCTTGGCGGGCACCCACTCCATGCGCGCGATATAATTGTTGCGCAGATCGCCGGGGATATTCAGCCACCGCGTCTCGCCACCCGCGGCGCTCACCACCCCCGCTCGACCGGCGGAGTTCGTTTGCCCGGCTTTCGGGTACTGCACCGGTGTCGTGAACGCGTACAACGAGTCCGTGGCATTATAAAGGAGGAAGTCGCGCACGCCGGTCGCATCGAGCTGCCAGTAGGCGATCGACCGCCCGTCGGGATTCCAGCGCCCCGTTGATCGTGGTCCGCGAGCCGTCGCGCGTCAGCTGCGTGATCTTGCCGCCCGCGATGTCCTCGACGTAGAGGTTGTACTCGCCGTAGCGAACCCAGCCCACCCGCCCGCCGTCGGGCGAGAACTTCGCGAACATGAGCGTCGAGGCGGGACCGGTGCCGCCGAGCTTCTTGAGCGTCCAGCCCGCGAGATCGAGCACCCAGTAGTCGCCGCGCGTATTCGTGCGCCACACCTGCCGCGAGTTGGTGAAGATGAGGAGGCGCCGGCCGTCGGCCGACCAGCTGTACTCTTCGACATTGAGCGGCGTCGTGTCACCGGGCGGCACCAACCGCGCCGCCGGCACCAAGATCGTCTTGAGGCCCGTCTCGGCGTCGTAGCGCACCAGATCCTGACCGGCTTTGCCGCCGACCGCCCGCTCCAGCGTCGTGTAGCCGGTGCCATCCGACAGCCAGACGAGCGCCGTGAGCGATCCGCCGCGAAACTCAGTCGATGCGAAGATGCGATCGACGGTGAGGAGACTCGAGTCGGCTGCCGGGCGCTGGGCAGCGAGCGTGCTGCCCAGCCCGGCAACGACAACAGCAGGTAGGTAAAGACGACGCAGCATCGTTTCGGATCCGATGAGAGTGGACCGGAACGATAGCTACTGGCGAGGCGGTCCGCCTCCCATGCGCCCCATGACCCGGGGCTTGGGCAATGAATCGAACTTCACCTGCTGGGACGCCGTGAGATTATTGCGGATGGCGCCGTACCACTGATCGGCTTCAGCCTGGAACCCCTCCATTTCCGTACGCACACTGTCGAATTTGGCGCGCTGCGCGGGTGTAGGCTCTTGCCCGGGAGTAAATCCGCCGGAGGCCAGCATCTGCTGCCGGATGGCCTGGCGCCGCGCGGCGGCGTCCTTCATCACACCGTTCAGTGCGGTATGGGCCGGGGTGATTTTCGTGCGTTGATCGGCACTCAGGCCCAGAGCCTGGCTGAGCGAGTCGATCGTCATCCAGTGATCTGGGGGCGGTTGGAAGCGGCGCTGGGCCATATCCGGCCCGCCCGCGGGCGGAGTCGGATTCTGGGCGAGCGCGGAACTCGCCAGGAGAGCGAAGAGTGTTGCAGCGGCAAGTGCGCGCATAACGAGTGTCTCCGAATAGATGGTCACTCGTTATACGCGTTTGGTGCCGCAGACGTTCGCGATCCGTTCAGTACCAGGCGGCGGTCCCCACGGAATCGGCTCGACACCATCCATACGGCGGACAGGGGGCGCATAAGACCAACACCATCGTGCCGGTCGAATCGGTGCCGAGCCGTGCGAGTGCCTGCTTGACGAACCGCGGATGCGCGAGCCGTAGTGGGTTGACTCGAACCGGTACGCGGCGAAGAATCGCCCCCGTGGAATCGGTTGAAATCAATACCCCTCTAGGCGATTCACCGGCGTACTGAATCCACAAGTACGTCGTGCCCTTCGGCGCGAGTGCGAACCGGTCAATCGGATCGGCGCCACGATTCACAAGCCGAGCGGTGATACGGCCCGCCACATGCAACTGCCCCTCCGTTATGAGGTAATTGTCGACGACTGGCTCCGCGCGCAGGACAAGATTGGCGTGGGCGGCATCCAACATACGTTGGTCGCCCGAAATGTGATCACTCAAGAAATTCAAGGAGCGAATGTAGGCGCGCAGCGCCTCGTCGGTTGGATGCGCGGAGTCCACGACCGCAAACGAAGGTCGACGAGAAACCTGGGACTGCGCTGTAGAGACCGAACTCCCCAGCATCCCAACGAGGAGCGCACCGACCCTCGGGGTCATCCGATTCATGGTTCCTCCTTTGAGGACCACAGCGATTAACCGCCGCCGCCTCGTGCGGCGAGCTCACGCATCTGTTGGACGGTCTGTTGCAACGGTGGATCGGCGCTGCCCCAGAGTGTGGCAACGGCCGCTCCCCAACGCTTCGCCACGCTGATATCGCCTTGCGCAACGGCGAGCTCGGCGCGCAAAACCATGATCCGGACAAGCATGGCCGTCTCCGATGCGGCCGTCACCAGTGTGGCGCTGGCCGTCGGCAGTGCGCCGAGGAAGTCATCGAGGTGTTTGACCACAGTGGCCGTGTCACCCAAGGCCAGCGCCAGGAGCGCTTCATGATAGATCGTGTAGGAGGTAAGGTCGCCAGGACGAACATCATGGCGCATATCCGCAAGCCAGGCGAAGCGGGCGCGCAGGGTCGCCGTGTCACCGTGCGCCAACGCCCATTGCATCGCCAGGAGGTAGGTGCCACCGGTCTCTGGTCCGTGTAAGTCGCTCAACCCGACAACGGGAAACGCGAGGACATCGGGAAAATTCAGCAGCGCCTGGCGCACCATGGGACGACGACGTTCGTCAGCCCAATTCAGGATCGCTTGCTCTGCGCGGCGGCGAACGGCTGTGACGCTCTCCCGTGGTGCGCCGAACGCCGCGTACGCCACCAAGGCGAGCGCCGGCTCCGCGGCCGGACGCGGCGGCACCACTCGAACGCCTGACCAGGTAAAGAAGGTATCGACGGGGGCGCTGCGCGACAGCAGCGTCGCAGCGGTGAAGACGTGGCCGGTGAGCGCCGCGAGACCCGACATTTCCGCCGCCTCGGCCGCGCCGACGCGCTGCCACCCGTCGAGCACCGCCTCCGCACGCGTCCGCGCGGCCGCAAACTCACCGAGCTTCACGAGGAGACGAACCTCAGACGCTCCCAGGCGGCGTTGTTGAATTGGGTCCGTGGCGAACGGTTCCGCGGTTCGCACCATCCGCAAGGCGGAACGTTCCGGGTCGCCCGTCTCCCCCAGCTCGCCCAGCGATTCCAACACCAGCGCTAACGATTCATGTGCATCCGGGCTCCTCGGGAACGCGTGAACCCAGTTGAGCGTGATGCGCCGCAGGAGGTCGCGGTTCTGGGCGACGGCGGCGTTCATGGACCGGGGAATCACGCCCGGCTTGCCCGCAAAAAGATCCGCCAGCGGCACCGGTGTGAACGCGAGTGTGTCGTGGAGCAACTCCGGCCAGGCCCCAAACAACACGGTGTCCTGCGTGAGCGCGTAGCCGCTGCGATAAATACCTGGCTCCGCATAGAACAGCCGGACGAGGCGCGTGAATGCCACACCGGCGAAGGCCCGATGGACGGAAGGAATGAGCTCAAGGGCGCGCTGATACCCATGAGCTGCCCCGCGGAAGCTGGACCGAAACCGCCACCGGGACGGGATGGTCGTGTCTCGAAGAACCACGTGATCGCCGCTCTGACACTCGCCGAGTCCAAACCAGCCCGCGAAATCGAGACTGTCGCGCGACAGCATCGCTCCATACTCGGCACACGCCTGGGGATACTCCTCATTCGCCAGGCGCACCAAAGCGCGCGACAGCGAACGATCATGAAACCCGAAGGGATTGGTCGATCGGCCTCCCACCATGGCGTAGGGACGCCATTCGGGGACGGGACGACCGGCCCAGGCCAGCGTCTGCGCTAACCACAGATTGGCATGGGGATACTCTGGATCGAGTTGAATCGCGTTCCGGAATCCGCGCTCGGCCCCGTCGAGATTCCATTCCGCCAGCGCGTCGTGCCCCGCTTCATAGGATTGCCAGGCGCTGAGCAGGCGCGTGCCGACGAGCCCCGCCGCCGCCTCGGGCGAGCGCATATGACCGAGCAACAGGGAGTCGGCCAGCGCGCGAAACTTCGCGGAGATGTCGCGCGCGTCGGCGCCGAACCGCACGCTGTGGGTGCGGAGGGTCGTCCCGCCACCGCGCACGTCATACAGCGCCGCGCGTACCAGAACCGTATCCTCGAACTGCGCGACTTCGCCCCAAACCAGACGGCCGGAACCGAGCTGGCGCGCCAGGGCGAGCGCTTCCTCAAGATTCAACGTGTCGGCGGGGCGCCGCGAACGCAGATCGTGAACCCGCAAGCCATCCACGAGACGGACGTCGTCCCAGCGACCGAACGCCTCGACGAGCAGTGCTTCGCACTGATCGCCGCTGATCAGCTTCGGCGCCGCACCTGCGCGGTGGCCGAACGGCACCACCACGTACAGCGATGGATCAAGACTGGCACGGAGCAAGCGCGGGAGCAGGACCCCGATGGTCAACGCCAGGGCGGCGGCCACCGCTCCCCACGTGCGCCACAGGCGCTTGGACCGGCGCGCCGAACTCGTCGCCTCGGGCGGCTTGAGCGCCTCCGCAAACTCGCGCGCAGTCGCAAACCGCTCGCCCGGCCGCTTCGCGAGCGCAACCTCGATCGCATACTCGACCTCGACCGGAATCTCCCGCCGCTCCTGCGAGACCGACCGCGGCCGCCCGACGGACGTGCCGCCGGGAAAGGGCGTGCGGCCGATGAGCATCTCGTGAAGGACGCATCCCAGGCTGAAGATGTCGCTCCGGCCGTCGACTTCCTCCCCACTCGCCTGCTCGGGACTCATGTAGTCGACCGTCCCGACGACGATACCTGTCCCCGTCATGCGCGACGCATCGGCGACGCTGATCGCGCGCGCGATCCCGAAATCGCTGACGACCGGATGCCCCGCTTCGAGCAGGATGTTCTCGGGCTTGATGTCGCGGTGGACGATGTTCTGGGTGTGCGCGTAGTCGAGCGCATCAGCGACGTCCCGCGCGATCGTCACCGCCTCGGCGACCGGCAGGCGGCGCTGGCGGATCAGGCGATGGCGCAGCGTCTCGCCCTCGACGTAGGGCATCGTGTAGAAGAGCAAACCACCCGCGACACCGGAGTCGAACAGCGGCAGGATGTGGGGGTGGGTGAGGCCGGCGGCGACCTTGATCTCGCGCAGGAAGCGCTCGGGTCCGAGCGAGTGGGCGAGCTCCGGTCGGAGCACCTTGAGGGCGACGCGGCGTTCGTTGCGATGGTCGATCGCCAGGTAGACGATCGACATGCCGCCGCGGCCGAGCTCGCGCTCGAGCGTGTAGCGACCGCCTAGGCCATCCGCGAGGCGGGACTGGAGGTCGTCCACGACCTTAGCATACGGTCCGCTACCCCAACCGGTAAGGCCTTGGCGACACGCGCTTTGCCGACTACTTTCCGTGGCCCGATGCGGGACTTGTCGTTGTCACGCAGCCAGTTGCTGCTCCTCGCCGGCACGGCCAATCGGCCCCTCGCCGAGGAGATGGCCCAGCATTTGGGACAGCCGCTGTGCGCGGTGACGTTGCGGCGGTTTGCCGACGGCGAGCTCTTCGTCAAGATCGACGAGAATGTGCGCGGGCGGGATGTCTTCATCATCCAGCCCACGAACCCGCCGGCGGAAAACTACATGGAGCTGTTGCTGTTGATCGACGCGGCGCGGCGCGCGAGCGCCGCCCGCATCACCGCAGTGCTCCCGTACTTCGGCTACGCGCGCCAGGACCGGAAAGACCAGCCGCGCGTCGCGATCAGCGCCAAGCTCGTGGCGAATCTGATCACACACGCCGGCGCGGACCGCGTGCTGGGAATGGACTTTCATTCCCATCAGGTGCAGGGGTTCTTCGACATTCCGGTGGATCACCTGTACGCGGCTCCGGCGTTCGTGAGCCACTACCGGACGAAGCAGCTGTACCAGCCGGTGATCGTCGCGCCCGACGTCGGATCGGCCAAGATGGCCCGCGGCTTCGCGAAACGGCTGGACGCGTCGCTCGCGATCATCGACAAGCGGCGGCCCTCGGCGAATATCGCCGAAGTCGTGAACGTCGTCGGAGAAGTCGAGGACAAGGACTGCCTCATCCCCGACGACATGATCGACACCGCGGGGACGATCTCCGAGGCGGCGGCGGCGCTGAAGCGGCTGGGCGCGCGGCGCATCTTCGCGTTCGCGACGCATGCGCTGTTGTCCGGCCCGGCGGTCGAGCGGCTGCGCGCCGCGCCGATCGAAGAAGTGACGGTGACGAACACGATCCGCATTCCGGACGAGCGGATCTTTGAAAAACTGAAGGTGTTGTCGATCGCGAGTCTGATGGCGAAAGCGATCGGGTATGAGCATTCGAATCAATCGGTCAGCTCGTTGTTCGACTAGGAACTAGCAACTAAGGACTGCAGTCATGGCACAGACGGTGAGTCTCTCCGCGACGGCGCGGGAGAAAACAGGCAAGGGCGCGGCGCGGCAGGCGCGCTTCCAGAAACAGATTCCGGCCGTGATCTACGGCCACGGCCGCGCGACCCAGCCGCTGATGGTGGACGCGCTCGCGCTCGAGAAGGCGCTCACGGGCATCGAACCCGAGAGCACGCTGATCGACCTCACCGTCGACGGCAAGAAGGCGCGGGCGCTGATTCGCGAAATCCAGCGCCACCCGCTCCGCCCCGACATCATCCATGTCGATTTCTACGAGATCAAGGCGGACGAGAAGGTCACCCTGAAGGTCCCCGTGCACCTCGTCGGCACACCCGACGGCGTGCGGAACGCCGGCGGCGTGCTCGACCAGGTGACGCGCGAAGTCGAAATCGAAGTGCTGCCCGAGCACATTCCCGACCGCGTCGAGCTCGACGTCACCGCGCTGAAGATCGGGGACTCGCGGCACACGCGTGACCTGACGATCCCGAACGCCGTCATCCTGACCGGCGCGGACCTGACGATCGCGACCGTCGTCCCGCCGCGCGCCGAAGAAGTGGCCGCGCCGACGCCCGAGGCCGCGACCGAAGTCGCCGAGCCTGAGCTCATCCGCAAGGTTCGCGAGGGTGAGGAAGGCGAGGAAGTCGAAGGGGCCGCGGGGGGGGCGGCACCCGAGACGAAAGCTGCTCCGAAAGCGGAGGAGAAGCCCAAGGGCAAGAAGGAAGAGTAGGTTCTGCGCGCCGTCGTCGGCCTGGGCAATCCGGGTCCGGAATACGCGGCGACGCGCCACAATGCCGGCTTTCTCCTCGCCGACGCCGTCGCCGAACACTGGCAGCTCCCGCCCTTCCGGCGCGCCGAGCGCGCACGCGCGACGGAAGGCAGTGCCCTGGGCGTTCCCGTCCGCGTTCTCAAGCCCACGACGTTCATGAAGCGATTTGCTCATCCTCGTTGACGATTTCCAAATCCCCCTCGGCACGTTCCGGGTTCGGACCGAGGGGTCGGCGGGCGGGCACAATGGGCTCAAGAGCATCGAGGGCGCCTTGCAATCGCAGCAGTACGCGCGGCTCCGCATCGGGGTGGGCCCGCTGCCGGAAGGAATCGGTGACTGGGCCGAGTACGTCCTCAATCCCTTCGAGCCGGAAGAGCGCGAGCAGGTCGAGTCCCTCCTGCCGCAGCTGATCGAGGCGGTCGAGAAGTGGCTTAAGGGCTGATGCTCCGTCTCGGAATCGTTGGCCTTCCCAATGTCGGGAAATCGACACTCTTCAACGCGCTGACGTCCTCGAAAGCGGCCGCGGCGGAGAACTATCCGTTCTGCACCGTGGAGCCCAACGTGGGAGTGGTCGAGGTTCCCGACCCGCGGCTCGAAAAGCTGAACGAGGTGGTCAAGCCCAAGAAGAAGATTCCCGCGGTCGTCGAGTTCGTCGACATCGCCGGGCTGGTGAAGGGCGCGTCGCAGGGCGAAGGACTCGGCAATCAGTTCCTGTCGCACATTCGCGAAGTCGACGCCGTCGTGCACGTGATTCGCAGCTTCGAGGATCCCGACGTGGTCCACGTGATGGGCCCGGTCGACCCCGTGCGCGACCACGACGTCATCACGAGCGAGCTCGCACTGGCCGACCTGGCGGTCGTCGAGCGGCGGCTCGACAAGACGCGCAAGTCGGCGCGCGCCGGCGACAAGGAGGCGCAGCAGGAGCTCGTGTTGCTCGAGCGCGTCGTCGCGGAGTTGAACGGCGGGCGCGGCGCGCGCGAAGCGGGGGAAACCGCCGACGCGATCAAGTTCCTCCGCACGCTCGGCTTGCTCACCGCCAAGCCGATCCTCTACGCGGCCAACGTGAACGAGGACGACCTCGCCTCCGGGGGCGGCAAATGGATCGACAAGCTCCGGGCCGCGGTGCAGAGCCATCACGAAGAAGCGGAGATCGTCCCCTTCTCCGCGAAATTCGAAGCCGAGCTCGGCGAGCTGGCCGGGGAGGAGCGCCGCGAGTATCTCGCGAGCGCGGGCGTCTCCGAGCCGGGGCTCGACCGCCTGATTCACGCCGGCTATCGCCTGCTCGGCCTGCAGACCTTTTTCACCGTCGGAGAGAACGAGGTGCGCGCCTGGACTATGCACCGCGGGGAAACCGCGTATGATGCGGCGGGCGAGATCCACTCCGATTTCCAGCGCGGCTTCATTCGCGCCGAAACCGTCGGATTTACGGAATTTGTGAAAGCGGGCAGCTACAAGGGTGCCCGCGAACAAGGCCTCGTCAGAAGTGAAGGGCGCGACTACCTGATGAAGGACGGCGACATTCTGCTATTCCGCTTCAACGTCTAGCGCGTCCAGATCTCCACCAGGCCACAGGAGCCGGCGGCGGACAGCCCCGCACCCATCCAGGTCGACGAACCCGGCCCGGGCACGAGCGACGCGCTCAGGTCGGCGGGCGGCACACCGCGGTACACTTCCACCCCGGCCACGTCGTTGACCGCGATGTGGTCGTAATCAAACTCGCGCTGCGCAACCCCGTCCACGCTGATCGGCACGGCGCAGAGCCTGCCACGCGTGAATCGTGTAGGACGACACTCCTGATAGCGTGAGCAGCGGTTCACGATGCCTTCCAGCGTGAGCAGGCCGCTGAGCTTCGCCAGCCGCGCGCGACTGATGTCTTCCCGCGTGAAAAAGTGGGCGAAGCCGCTGTAGGCCCGCCGCCGCTCGTAAAATCCCGCCAGGTCGCGCCACAGGTTGGGCTGCCGGGCTTCCACGACGATCGGATCGAGATCGGTGGCGTCGACGTCGAGCACGACGGCGATCTGTTTGTTCTCCTGGTCCTGGAGTTCGAAGGGGTAGTCCTGGGTGTCGCGACCTTCGTACGAAACGCGGATCGCGTGCCGTCCGGTCGGCAGGCCGGCGAGGACAAACCGACCGGTCGAGTCCGTGACGACAAACTTGTGAACCTCCGGCGCGGAGATCATCACGCCGGCAATGGGACGTCCGTTGAAGGAGGAGATCGCCCAGCCGTTGATCCGGCCGGTGGTGTCGCCCGGGAGCTGCTGAGACAAGGCGACGATCGTCGCCGTAACCAGGGGCAAGGCCATCACGTTCGTACCTCTACAATACCACATCCTTGCGCTTGATGCCTCTCCGTGACGATCTTTCACCGCGCAAAACATATCCCCTACTCGGTGCCTTCCACCGCACCGGGTCACCTATGACCAAAGGGAGGTGGCATGAGTCGTCGGTACGAGACAGTCTACATTTTTGATAGTGCCCTGGACGAGCCGGCAATCACCGAAAAACTCAATCGCTTTCACGCCCTCCTGACCAAGGACGGCAAAGGCACGCTGTCGAACGTGTCCCACTGGGGCAAGCGCACGATGGCGTACAAGATCAAGAAGAAAGACACCGGCTACTACGTCGTCGCCGAGTTTCAGGCGGCGGGCGACCTGTTGCCCGAATACGAGCGGGCGGTGAAGCTCGACGAGGGCGTGCTGCGGTACATGTGCGTCGAGGCGTCGCGGGAGCAGCCGAAGCCGGTGGTCGCGGCGGTCGTCGCCCCTGAAGAAGACGAGCTCGAGGAGGAGGAAGCGTGAGACGCCTAGCCAAGACCTGTCCCGTGTGCGAGTCCGGCGCGCGCGTGCTGGACTACAAGGACGACCGGACGTTGAGCCGCTTTCTCACCGAGCGCGGGAAGATTCTGCCGAGCCGCCTGTCGGGGATGTGCGCGCGCCACCAGCGGCAGCTCGCGACGGCGATCAAGCGCGCCCGGCAGCTGGCCTTGATTCCGTACATTAAAGGGCACACCGCATAAACCCGAAACCGTCGTGGTGGCGTCTGCTCCTGGCGCTGCTGGCGTTCGTGCTGTGGGCGCCCGCGAGCCTGGTCGGCCTGCCCTGCGCGGCGCTGCTGATCCTGGCGCCCACATCCGAGCCGGCCGCGGGAAGGGCGGGGAGCAGGAGCGGCGTCGCGGGAAGAGGCTGGCGCGGCTGGGGAGGGTTGTCGCAGACGATCGCCGGCATGATCGGCGCCGTAAGCGCCGCATTGCTGGTCGTGGGCGGCGGTAGCGGCGGCCGGCTCGCCGCGGTCACGAGCGCCTACATCGTGCTCGCGACCGCGGCGTTCGTCTCGCTGGTGTTGCTCAGCCCCGATGCCATTCTGCGGCAAGCCCTGCGGTCCGTGGTTGCCGCGGGGCTGGTTTGCGCCCTGCTGATTCAGGTGATGTGGGGCTCGGAGGCGTGGGCCGGCCTCGCCTGGGAAGCGACGCGGCAGGCGAGCCTCGCGATGCGGACGATTGTCGAAGTGGCGCCCGATGCGTTCCCGATTTACGAGCCGACGGTGCGGTTCATCAGTCTCACCTGGCCGGGGATGCTGGCGCTGCAGACGATCGCCGGCCTGGCGCTCGCGTGGCAGGTGTACGTGCGCATGTCTGCGGGCGCGGCGCCGACGGAGCAACGTGCTCCAGTGACGCCGCTCACCCGATTCAAGGATTTCAATATCGGCGACGGCTGGGTGTGGGGCATCGTCGCCTGGTTGGGCGTGCTGATTCTGCCGGTCTCGAGCGCGCTGCACATCGCGGGCGCGAACGTCGGACTGGTCGCGGGCACGCTCTATGTCCTTCGTGGCGCCGCGATCGTAGCCACGTTCGCGGAGGCATTCGGCGTCTCGGCCCTGGCTTTGGTGCTCATCGCGGCAGCAGCGGCGGCATTGGCCGTCCCGCTCCTGTTGGTCCTCCCCGGGCTCTGCACGCTCGGGATCACCGATACCTGGTACCAGTACCGCCGCCGCCTGGCTGCAGCTCGGCAAGGGCCGCGGTCTAATACAACCTGAGGTGGAGCGATGGAGATCATTTTGCGGGCTGACGTGCAGCATCTGGGCAAAGTCGGCGAGGTGGTGAAGGTGAAAGACGGGTACGCTCGGAATTACCTGCTCCCCAAGGGCCTCGCCTATCCGGCCACCGAGGCCAACAAGAAGAAGATCACCTATGAAGGCGAGCGGCTCGCCAAACAGCGCGCCGCCGAGAAGACCGCCGCCGAGGGAGAGGCCACGCGGCTCGCCGAAGTGCAACTCACATTCGAAGTGAAAGTGGGCGAGGAGGAGAAACTCTACGGCTCGGTGACGGCGAGCGACATCCAGCGCAAGCTCGAGGAGCTGAACATCCGCGTCGACAAGCGGAAGATCGACCTGCCGGAGCCGATCCGCGAGCTGGGCGAGTACCAGATCGGGATCAAGATCCATCCCGAGGTGCGGCCCGAAGTCCGCGTCACCGTCGTGAAGGAATAACGATCGTCGCAATCGCTTACGTCGACGGCCCGCGGTTTCGGCGTTCGCTGCTGGCGGCGGCGGACTGGGTGGCGGCCGGGCGTGACGAGTTGAATCGCATCAACGTCTTTCCCGTCCCCGACGGCGACACGGGGACCAACCTGTGGCTCACGTTGCGCGCCGTCGCGGGCGCCCTGCGCAACCTCGGCAGCGACGACGGCGACACGGCCCTGCCCCTGCCCCAGGT
>QHTW01000185.1:28069-28497 GCA_003220955.1 Gemmatimonadota bacterium
GCACGCATCGCTCGACGAGCCCATTGAAGGCACCATCCTGACCGTCGCGCGCGAAGCCGCGGAGGAAGCCGGACGCGCGCGCGGCGAGTCCGACCTCCGCGTCTTCATGAGCCGCATCGTGAACCGGGCGGAGGCCGCGCTCCAGCGCACACCCGAGCTGCTGGCTGCCCTGAAGAGCGCCGGGGTGGTCGACGCCGGCGCGAAAGGGTTTGTGCGGCTGCTCGAGGGCGTGAAGCGGCTTATAGAAGAAGGCCACATCGCCCAGGGTGCGGTCGACCGTATGAGCACCGCAACCAGCGCCGCCGCGCAAACCGAGGTCGAGGCCGACCGCGACTACCGCTACTGCACCGAGTTGATGGTCCGCTCGCCGAGCCTCCCCGACCCCGCCGTCGTGCGCCAGGCACTGCGCGCGCACGGCGGCTCGATCG
>QHTW01000186.1:0-8223 GCA_003220955.1 Gemmatimonadota bacterium
CGACCGACGACGGGCTGAGCCACGATTTGCAGCGCACCGATCAGACCGGCCTGGCCCGCGCCTTGCGCGAGCGCCGCCTCGCGAAGCGCGCGCTCGACATTCCGGCGACCGAGCTGCCACCGGATACGTCGGACTGGCCGTCTCGCGATCCGGATTTGCTGGAACGCGTAGAAGAGCGCCTCGCGCGCGAGCTTGGCCTGCACGTCGATCAGCTGTTTCTCGACTTCCCCTCGAAACCGGACATGTTCGACGTCGCGGTGCCTGTCGCGGGACGCAGCGGGACCGCCGCGGAGCACCTGGGCTTGCCGCGGGTCGCCGCCGAGCTGCACCGCTCCGCGCGAGCGCTACGCGTGTTCGTGCTCGAGCCGGTCGAAGTTCCGGCGCGGCCCATCGTCGAGTTGATCGTGTTGCCGCGCGAAGAAGTGGCTGTACGGCTGGTGAGTAGTGGGGCGCTCCTGCGGGATGCGGCTCGTCGGGGATAGGACTATCGCGGCCGCGGGACCGTCTGCTGCGTCTTTACCTCGTCCGGCACCGGAGCCTCGACCGAATCGATCCGCACGATGACCGCGGTGATGTTGTCGAGACCGCCGTGGCGGTTGGCTTCGGCGATCAGCGCGTCGACCTCGTCTTGCGGCATCCGCTCCGGCGACAACAGCTCGGCCAGCTGATAATCCTCGAGCATCCCGGTCAATCCGTCCGACGCCAAGAGGAACACGTCGTTCGCCTTCACCGTGCCGGCATAAATGTCGGGCATCACGTCGCTGTTCGCGCCGACGCAGCGCGTGATGACGTTGCTGTAGGGATGCGTCCGCGCCTGCTCGGGTGTCAAATAGCCGGCGTCCACTTGCTCCTGCACGTAGGAGTGGTCCTTCGTCAGCTGGCTGAGACGGCCGTCGCGCAACAGATACGCCCGGCTGTCCCCGACCTGGCCGATCAAGAATCGCGTCTCGTACAGGGTGAGCGCCGTGACCGTGGTGCCCATCCCGCGCTTGTCGTGCTCGGTGAGCGTGCGTTGCCGCGACTTGCTCGTCGCCCAAACCGCGAACGGAATGGATCTCGTCGGCGACGATGCGCACCGCCATCTCGCTCGCGACTTCCCCGGCCGCGTGCCCACCCATGCCATCGGCCACGACGAAGATCCCGCGGTCGGGAATCATGCGGAAACTGTCCTCATTCCCCGACCGAATGACGCCGACGTCGGTACGACCTGCGGAAGTGATGTGCACGTGATCTCTAAATAAACACCCAGTACACCAGTCCAATGATCCCGAGGAGTAAAACTGCCGCGCTGCCCCCACAGCCCTTGCCCTTCTTGGGCTGTTGCTGTGCAACGGGTTGTTTGGCGCCCGCTTTCGGCTTGGCAGGCGCGGGTTTTGCCGCCGCTGGACTCGCCGCCGCTGGTCTCGCCGCCGCTGGTCTCGCGGCCGGCGGTTTTGGCGGCGCCGGTTTTGCCACCGCCGGTTTCGAGGCCGGCGCGGGAGCCGCGGGGGGGGGCCCTTTCGACGGCTGTGGCGACATCGTCAGCACCTCGATCATTCGGGTGCTGGCTCCTTTTTCCACTCCCGCGTCGTCGGTGGGCTCAAACACGGCGGAGACATCCCCGAACCGAACGGTCGCTCCCGGTGCGAGCGGCGCGTCACCCTTTACCTGATCCCCGTCGATGAATGTGCCGTTCGTCGAATCGAGATCCACCAGTACCCAAACGCCTTCGCGCCGTTGCAGCTTCGCGTGCGTGGTGGACACGGATTCATCGGGGAGGACGATGTCGTTGTAGTCAGCCCGTCCGATGTTGATGACGGGCGTTTTGACGCCGAGCCGTTGCCCCTTCAGCGCGCCGGCGCGGACCAGAAAACTCGCCAGAAGAGCTCCTGACGGCCGGGTCGCGGGCTGCTGGGGGACCGGCGCTGGCGACACGCCATGCACGGTTTCCCGCAGTCTATCACCCACCGCCGGGGTCGAGCCCTTGGTTGGGGGAAGCGGGGATGCGGCCGCGGGCGCGCTAGCGGCCAGCCCCGGGGAAGGGTTTGTCGTAACTGGAGGCGGAGGGGGGACCGTGTCGGCATAGAACCGGAATTTCTCCTCGCCGATCGTGATCACGTCGGCGCGGGCAAGCAGGCGCTGTCCTTCGACCCGAACGTCGTTCACCGATGTGCCATTCGTGCTGGAATCGACGAGCAGGTAGCCCTTGGGTGTCTGCACGATTTCGGCGTGCCGGCGCGAAACGTCCTTTCCAGCAACGACGACATCGCAGGACGCGTCCCGTCCAAAGACGAGCGACGTGCCCGCAATCGCGTACTCTCTCCCGTCCGTCAGTGAAACGACGCGGCCACCGGTGTTGACGGTGGCCTTTCCCCCCTTGGCGTCCGCCTTTGCTTGTGCCATCGCCTGCGGCAGGCTCATCGCCTGGACATACTGCGTGCTACCGCTGCGCCGCTCGTCGACGAAGGTTAGCTCCTGCCCCGCAACTTCCACCTTATCGCCGTGCAGGAGGGGCGTCGGTTCGGCCCCCAGGCGGACGCCGTTGATCAAGACCTCGGCTTCCGGGACTGCCTTGGTAATGACGACTTGGCCGTCAGGCAGGGATTTCAACTTTGCATGTCGCGGGAGGACACCGGGTGCGGTGAGGGGGATGGCGCTGCTCGGATCGGAGCCGAGCAGCACGTCACCCTGCGGAAGTGTGAACCTCCGCCCTCCCATCTCAAGCAGTGCCATGCGCGCGCACTCCCGTAGCTGTCGCCAGGCCGTGAAGTTACGCCCGGCCGTGTAACCGGGCAAGGAAGCAGCAGTTAGGTGATTCCGACGGCCTCTTCGCGTCCGATCAGGCCGCGGCGCAGCCAGTACCAGAAGATCAACGAGCCGACGATCACCGTCGCGTAGCTGTTGATGAATCGCCAGATCAAGGTGTAGCTCGGAGTCAACTCGCGCGGAACGTACACGGACATGACGACCGCGGAGGTGAGCTCCGCCAGCCCCGAGGCGCCCGGCGTGGGAGCGAAGTACAGGAGGAACGACACGAGCGTTTGGAGCAAGAGGATATCGGTAAAATCGGGCGTCTTCCCCAGAATCCGCAGGCTCACGTATCCGGCCAACAGCTTGTTGGCGTGCGAGGGGGCGGAGACAACGATCGCGAGCAACAGCGTCAGCAGGCCACGCGGTGAGCCGAATGCGACCATGCAATCATGGGCGCGATCCACTCCGGCCAAGAGCTTCTCCATCCGCTCGGCGGCGCGCGGGCTGCGGCGCGCGATGCGCCCTGCAAGACGCTCAATGAAGCGTTTGACCAGGCCGGGGAACACGACCGCCGTCAGCATCAGCAAACCGATGATGCCGAAAATCGTCAGACTGGTCTTGAAGAGATCGTAGAGGGTGATGCCGAGCACGAGGCCGTGCTGGGCGAGCGATTTCCCTGCCCCAAACCAGACGGCGAGGGGTCCGGCAATCGCAAAGAACCCGACGGTCGCGATGAACGTGACGAAGATCGAGCTGAGCGCAACCGGAACCGGCACTCCCGCCCGTTTCATGACCCAGATGGACATCGGGGCAGACCCGGACTGGAAGGGCGTGAGGTAAGACCCCCAAGCGCCGAAGCCACCGGCGAGAATCATGTCCCGCAGCCTGACGCCGGGATGTACGTAGCGAGTGCAAATCCAGAGACGGAATCCGCCTCCCACCCAGTCCATGGACGAGAGGACGAGCCCAACCGGCACCCAGCGCCAGTCCAACTCCCCAAACGGCGCGAGGAACACGGCGGCGCGGTCGCCTTTGAAGATCAGGTAATAGCCAACGAGGAGTGCGACTCCGCCGAGGGAGATGGCAGCGAATAGCTCTAGGCCACGACGAAGCAGCCGCGGGGTCAGGGCGAGGGCCATCTAGTGGGCAAAGCTGTTATTTTTGGGGGTTATGCGCCATCCCCCCGAGCGCGTCGTTCTCCGCAACGTACGCCAGCATAATCTAAAGGGCATCACCGTCGAGTTCCCGCGCCGGGCGCTCTCGGTCATCACGGGCCCGTCGGGATCGGGGAAGAGCTCGCTCGCCTTCGATACGCTGTACGCCGAAGGACAGCGGCGCTACATCGAGTCGTTGTCGACCTATGCCAAGCAATTCCTCGAGCGGATGCCGAAGCCGCTGGTCGATGCGATGGAGGGTCTCTCGCCCGCCGTCGCGATCGAGCAGAAGAACCCCACGACCTCGAGCCGTTCGACCGTCGGCACGGCGACCGAAATCGCCGACTTTCTGCGCCTCCTGTGGGCCCGGGCGGGGACCCAGACCTGTCTGCAATGCGGCCAGGACGTGAAACGGGATACCGTGCAGGAGGTGGTGGATGCCGTCCGTGAAGCGTGGGGCGTGCCGAGTGCGGCGTATCCGATTGTCGTTTCGTTCCCGCTGCCAGCCTCGGCTCACCGTCCCGATGTAGAAATCGCCGCACAGTTGCGCGCCGCGGGATTCGTTCGCGCGCAAGTCGATGGCGATACCGTTCGTCTGGATGACGTGGACGCCGAAGAACGGGTCCGGGCCGGCAAAGACGTCCTCGTGCTCGTTGATCGTGTCGCGCTGACGGAGGAGAATCGCGGCCGGCTGGCGGATGCGGTCGCCACAGCCTTCAGTGAAGGAGAAGGAATTGCAGTTGCGCTGAATAACGGCGATCGCAGGCGGTTTTCCGAGCACCCCGCCTGCTCGGCCTGCGGTTGTGCCGCGCCGGTGCTCACCCCGACGCTCTTTTCCTTTAATAACCCACGCGGCGCGTGCCCCGGCTGTAACGGCTTCGGTGCGGTCCTGGAGTATGACGAATCCCTCATCGTCCCCGATCCGAGGCGGTCTCTGGTGCAGGGCGCCCTCGATCCGTGGACCAAGCCGCGCTACGAAGGAAGGCGACGCCTGCTGCGGGAGACGGCGCGGGCGCGCGACATCGATCTCGATGCACCATGGCAGGATATCCCGGCGCGCGAGCGGCACTTCCTGCTCCATAACAAAGTCGGCCGCTATCTCGGCATCTTCCCGTTCCTGAAGCGGCTCGAGGAAAAGCGCTACAAGCAGTACATCCGCGTCTTTCTGCGGCAGTACCAGCTCGCCAAGACTTGTCCAGGGTGCGGCGGCGCGCGACTCAAGCCCGAAGCGCTCGCGGTGCGTGTCGCGGGCAAGACGATCGCCCAAGTGGCCGCGCTCACGGCCGGGGATCTCGCTGACTGGCTCGAGCATCTCGCGCTGCCCGCGTTCCAGCAGAGCGTCGCCAATCACGTGCTCGACGAGCTGCGCGCGCGTGTGAGCTTCGTGAACGACGTCGGCCTGGGGTATCTCACGCTCGACCGTCAGACTCGCACGCTCTCGGGCGGTGAAGCCCAGCGCATTGCGCTGTCGAACGCCCTCGGCTCGCATCTGGTCGATACGCTCTACGTCCTCGACGAGCCGTCGATCGGGCTGCACCCCGCAGACGTGGATCGCCTGCTCGGATTGCTGCGGCGGCTCGCCGATGCCGGCAATACCGTCGTCGTGGTCGAGCATGATCCCGCCGCGATGGCTGCGGCGAGTTGGATGGTCGAGCTCGGCCCCGCCAGTGGTGACGCCGGTGGACAGCTCGTCTATCAGGGCCCGGCGGCGGCGGTGCGCGAGGCCGGCACATTGACCGGCCAATATCTGTCCGGCGAGAAACGGATCGGCGTCCCGTCGGCGCGCCGGCCCGCAGTCCGGTGGCTGGAGATCAAGGGCGCCCGGCTCCACAACCTCAAGGGCGTCGACGTGCGGATCCCAGTGGGCACGCTGACGGCGGTGACGGGAGTCTCCGGCTCTGGCAAATCGACGCTGGTGCATGACGTGTTGTACCGCCAGCTCGAGAGCCGCCTGCGGGGCGAGCACAGCGCCAAGCAGCACCTCGGCGAGCCGGTCGGCGAGGTGACGTCCCTGAAGGGATGGGAGCACCTCGAGGACGTCGTGCTCATCGATCAGGCCCCGATTGGGCGCACGCCGCGCTCTAATCCGGTGACGTACGTGAAGGCCTTCGACGAATTACGCGCGCTGTTCGCGAATGAAGCGCTGGCGCGGGCGCGCGGTTACGAGCCCAGCACGTTTTCCTTCAACGTTGCGGGAGGCCGCTGCGAGGCGTGCGAAGGCGCCGGGCACGTGCTGATCGAAATGGTCTTCCTCGCCAACGTGTTCGTCCCGTGCGAGGTGTGCGGCGGCTCGCGCTTCAAGCGCGAGGTGCTCGACGTGAAGCTCCAGGGCGCCAGCGTTGCGCAGGCGCTGGAGTGGACCGTTGACGAGGCGATCAAGCGCCTGCATCGCCACCCGCGGCTCGCGCGCTGTCTCTGGTATCTGCAGCAGGTTGGTCTCGGATATCTGCGGCTCGGCCAGCCGGCCACCACGCTGTCCGGTGGCGAGGCGCAACGGCTGAAAATCGCGCGGGAGTTGGCGCGAGCGAAAGGTGGGCGAAGGCTCTACATCCTCGACGAACCGACGACTGGCCTGCATCTCGACGACGTGCGCGTCTTGTGCCGAGTCCTCGATCGATTGGTGGATGCGGGACACACCGTGCTCGTGATCGAGCACAACCTCGACGTCATCAAGCGCGCCGACTGGGTGATTGACTTGGGGCCCGGGGCTGGGGATCAGGGGGGCCGCGTTGTTGCCGCGGGTACGCCCGAGGATGTCACGCAGATCACCGACTCGGTTACGGGAAGGTACTTGCGAGATTTGGCGTGACGCGACGTCGCGCCGACTTGTTGTTGATCACCGCCGCCGCGGTGTGGGGCGTGAGCTTCGTCGTCGTCAAAGAAGCGCTCGCGTCCGCCTCTCCTCTGCTCTTTCTCGGGGTCCGCTTCTCGATCGCGACGATCGTACTCGCCCCGTTCGTGAACCTGCGCGGCGGGTTTTCACGCGCCGAACTCCGCGCGGGCGCGGTGCTGACGGCGCTGCTGGCGTCGGGCTTCGCGACGCAAGCCTATGGCCTCCAGTACACGACGCCCGCGCGCTCGGCGTTCATCGTCGCCATGTCGTCCGTGCTCGCGCCGTTCATCGCGCTCATCCTCCTGCGGCACCGGATCGGCTGGCTGGTCGTGGTCGCACTCGTGATTGCCGGTGCCGGCATCTACTTCCTCACGGCGCCCGATGCCGGCGGTCTCAACCGCGGCGATCTGTGGACACTGTTCACGGCTGTCGTCTTCGGCGGTCACATCGTGGCGGTGTCCGAGTTTTCGAAGCGCTTCGACGCGCAGCGCCTCGTTTGGCTCCAGCTCCCCGGCACAGCCATCGCCACGTTGAGCGCCGCGCTGCTCTTCGAGCGTCTGCGCTTTGACTGGTCGCCGAGCCTCGTTGCCGCGTTGCTCTTTCTGTCCATCATGTCGACCGTGGTGGCGCTGGTGTGGCAGTTCCAGGCGCAGCGCGAGATGTCGTCGGCGCGGGCGTCGCTGATCTTCTGTATCGAGCCCGTGTTCGCGGCGCTTACGTCGTGGTGGTTCTGGGGTGAGCGGTTTTCGGCCGGTCAGGGGATCGGCGCCGCGTTGATTCTGGCAGGGATGGTGCTCGCGGTCATCGGCGAGGCGCGCGCCGAGGCATCATCGTAGGGCAAGCCCTACGTGTCAGGCGTCGTGAGGCCCTGGGGTGTAGGCAGAGTCCTAGGTGGCGTCGGGACAAAGGCCGACAGGTTCTAAGGCGCGAGTTCTCCTATTGTGGGGGCACCTTATCAAGTTCCGCCCCCGCCCTTTAGGAAGGACAGTGCATGAGCCCTAGGCGCACGCTCTGCCTGCTAGTGGTTCTGGCCGTCTCGGCACCCCCCGCCCGAGCTCAACAACGCGATTCCATCGAGGCTTTGAAGCACCTCACCCTCGATCAGTTGATGAACATCGACGTCATGTCCGTCTCCCTCCGCCCGCAACGCCTGTTCGAAACGCCATCAGCGATCCAGGTCATCACGCAAGACGACATTCGCGCGTCAGGCGCCACGAGCCTCCCAGAAGCGTTGCGCCTCGCTTCGAATCTGCAGGTTGCGCAAGTCGATGCGCGGCAATGGGCCATTAGCGCCCGTGGGTTCAACGGTACCACCGCCAACAAACTGCTCGTGCTCATCGATGGGAGGACTGTCTACACACCACTCTTTTCGGGCGTCTTTTGGGATGTGCAAGACGTCCTTCTCTCGGACGTGGACCGGATCGAGGTGATCAGCGGACCAGGGGCAACACTGTGGGGCGCCAACGCGGTCAATGGCGTGATCAACGTCATCACGAAAGACGCGAA
>QHTW01000186.1:8250-11584 GCA_003220955.1 Gemmatimonadota bacterium
GGCCTGGGATCTGCCCGCTACGGTGGCGGGCTCGGCGGGCACGGCAACTATCGGATCTACGGCAAGGCCTTCAGTCGTGATCCCACGTTGCTCTCGAATGGGCAAGCCGCTCGCGATGGCTGGCACATGGGACAGGGTGGATTTCGTCTGGACTGGGAAGCGCCCGATAGCAATCGTCTCAGCCTCCATGGCGATTGGTACGATGGCCGCATCGCCCAGGCGAGCCCTGGCCACATCGCCGTCAGCGGTGGGAATGTGATGGCAAAGTGGGCGCATCCATTCTCCGCCAGGTCCGACCTCACGGCGCAGGCCTATTACGACGGCACGCACCGCGACATTCCGGGCACCTTTGGCGAAGATCTCGACATCTACGACATCGACCTGCAGCATCGCACCGCGGTGGGGACCCGCCACGATGTTGTGTGGGGAGTCGGTTACCGACTCATCAACGATCGCGTCGTCAATACCGCGGCGTTGGCCTTCTTGCCGGCTCACGTGGCGCGACAGTGGTTCACCGCGTTCGCCCAGGATGAGATCGCACTGGCGTCCGATCGCCTTCACGTCACGCTCGGCACAAAGATCGAGCACAACGATTACACCGGGTTTGAGATCCAGCCGAGCGGCCGCGTGAATTGGACATTCAGCCCGTCCCGCACGCTGTGGGCGGGGATTTCGCGCGCGGTGCGCACGCCGTCGCGCATCGACCGGGAATTGTACGCGCCCGGCCAACCTCCCTACTTCCTTGCCGGCGGCCCGGGCTTTCGCTCCGAGACAGAGCTGGCGTACGAGCTGGGATATCGCCATCAGCAGGGCGCGTTGGTGCTCGCATTTGCGAGCTTCTACAGCCGCTACCACGGCCTCCGCAGCCTGGAGCAGGTCAATCCCCCCAACCCTACCCCGATCGTTATCGCCAACGGTCAGGATGGCGAGTCGTACGGCGGCGAGGCCACCGCGAGCTATCACATCACAGATGATTGGCAAGTGCATGCCGGTTACACGGAGTTACGGGTCCACATCTGGCCCAATCCCGGCAGCACCGACACGAGCCGAGGCACAGCAGAGTCGCATACTCCCAATCGACAGCTGAGCCTGCGCTCGTCGCTGCGCCTGGGCGCTCAGTGGAGTGTGGACGGCGGGTTCCGTTATCTCGCTGAGATCGCCAACCAACAGCTGCCCGCGTACGCCGAGCTCGATGCCCGACTCAGCTGGCGACCGGTCGCCGCTCTGGAGCTGTCAGTCGCCGGCCGAAATCTCTTGCACGAGCACCATGCGGAGTTCGGGACGCCCGCCGCGCGCCGAGACATTGAGCGCGGCGTGTATGGAATGGCGCAATGGCACTATTGAAGGCGGCGTTCACCGTCCTGACATCCGCGCTGCTCCTCGTGCAGACCCCGCGGGCTTCCGAGTATCAGGTGAAGGCCGTGTTTCTGTTCAATTTCGCGCAGTTTGTCGAGTGGCCGGCGGTGGCCGCGCCTGACCCGCAGATGCCGGTGATCATCGGCATCCTCGGGGAGGACCCGCTCGGCACCTTCCTCGATGAGACGGTACGGGGAGAACGCCTCGGGCTGCGGCCATTCGAGATCCGCCGGTACCGCGCGCTGACGGACATAACGGCGTGCAACATTCTTTTCATCAGCCGCTCGGAGAGCGAGCGGGTTGGAGAGATTCTCGCGGCGCTCGGGAAGCGGCCCATCCTCACGGTGAGCGACGGCGACGATTTCGCGAAGCGCGGCGGGATGATTCAGTTCGTCAATGACAAGAACCGGATCCGTCTGAGGATCAACCTGGAGGCGGCGCAAGCCGCCAACGTCACGATCAGCTCGAAGCTGCTGCGGGTCGCGGAAATCGTCCGAACGCCACGACCGTGAGCATGTCGATGCGCGACTGGCGGATCAAGCGGAAGTTGACGGCGATCCTCCTCCTGATCAGCGGATTGGTGTTGTCACTGACCTCGGCCGCGTTCGTCACCTATGAGGTCGTTACGAACCGCGAGACGATCAAAATTCATCTGGCCACGCGATCCCGCATTCTTGCCGCCAACAGCACCGCCGCCCTGGCGTTTGCGAATGAGACGGATGCGAAAGAAATGCTGGCGGCCCTGCGGTTCGACCCGCACATGGTTGCCGCGGCGCTCTATGACCGGGACGGACGGGTGCTCGCGACCTATCCAGTCGCTGCCAGCGCCGATCTTGTCCCCGCCGCGCCGCAGCCGGACGGCTACCGCTTCGAGGGCGGCCGCCTCGTGGGGTTTACGCCCGTGGCGCAGGGAGCAAACCAGCGGTTGGGCACTCTCTACATCGCGTCGGACACGAAGGCGGTATCGGACGCCCTCCGGCTTTCCGGCATCGTCGCTATCGTCGTCCTTGCAATCGCGCTGCTGGCCGCCTATGCGCTGGCCACCGCGCTGCAGGGACGGATTTCAGCCCCGATCCTCGCGCTTGCGGAAACCGCGACGGCGGCCTCGACGCGTCAGGACTATTCCTTGCGGGCGCCCAAGTTTGGTGAGGACGAATTGGGCACGCTGACCGACGCCTTCAACCAGATGCTCGGCCGGATCGAGGAGCAAAAGAAGGAGCTGCAACAGCACGCGACGAGGCTGGAACAGCGGGTCGCGGAGCGCACCCGGGAGCTCGAAAAGCGCGCGGCGGAGCTCCTTGCCGCCAACAACGAGCTCGACGCCTTCGCCTACTCCGTCTCGCACGACCTGCGGGCGCCGCTCCGTAGCATCGACGGCTTCAGCCAGGTGCTGCTGGAAGACTACGCGACCCAGTTAGGGGACGGGGGGCGGGATTCCCTGCACCGTGTACGCGCCGCGAGCCAGCGGATGGCTACGCTGATCGACGATCTGTTGAAGCTGGCCCGCGTCACCCGGGCGGAAATGCGGACGGAGCGCGTGGATTTAAGCGCCATCGCCCGGGACATCGTAGTCGATATCCAGCGCGCCGCACCGGACCACACGGTGGAATTCGCTGTCAGTCCCGGCCTCGAGGCCCAGGGCGATTCCCGGCTCCTCCGGGTCGTGCTCGACAATCTCCTGCGGAATGGCTGGAAATACAGCTCGAAACGGCCGCACGCGCGAGTGGAGTTTCACGCGCTCGACGAAAACGGCGAGCGCGTGTTCGTGGTCAAGGACAATGGCGCTGGCTTCGACATGCGGTACGCCGACAAGCTGTTCGGCGTGTTCCAGCGTCTTCATTCGGCGGCCGAATTTGAGGGCACCGGGGTGGGGCTCGCCACGGTGCGCCGCATCATCAGCCGACACGGCGGCCGAATCTGGGCCGAGGGCGTGGTCGATCAAGGCGCGACATTCTACTTCACGCTGTGATGGGAGGCT
>QHTW01000187.1 GCA_003220955.1 Gemmatimonadota bacterium
AACAGCCGGCTCGACATCCCGCCGCCGAAAATGTTTGAGATGACGAGCATGCCGTACTTGCGGCGGTCGGCGTATGGAATCGAGTCGGTGGCGAAGACGATGTGGGTCTGCGCCGTATCCTTCTCGAACGAGCGGGTCACACCGCGCACGGCCGGCGGCACCGGGGGCACGGGCGGCGGCGTTTGCGCCGCCACGCCATCGAACCACCCCTGCGCCTCAACTTCCTTGAGCAGCGCCTCATGCGTGATGTTGCCCGCGGCGGCAATGACGCAGTTGCCCGGGAAATAGGCGCTGGAGTGCAACTGCTTGAGATCGTCGGCCGACAGCGCGCTGACCGTCTCCTTGGTCCCCAGAATCTGGAAGCCATAGGGATGGTCGGGCCACATCGTTTCGTAGGTGCGATCGAAGACTTCGTCATCGGGCGTGTCTTCGACGGTGCTGATCTCTTCGAGCACCACCTGGCGCTCCAGCGCAAGATCGCTGTCCCGCAGCGCCGGCCGGCGCACGATGTCGGTGATCACGTCCAGGGCGCGCGGCAGGTCGGCGTCGAGTACGCGGGCGTGATACGCGGTCGAGTCGCGAGAAGTATAGGCATCGAGCGAGCCGCCGCGGGATTCGAGCGAGAGAGCGATTTGTTGGGCCGTCCGTCGCTCGGTTCCCTTGAACACCATGTGCTCGAGCAGATGCGACACGCCCATCTTCGGACGCATCTCATGCGCGCTCGCCGTTCGGATCCACACGCCGAGCGCCACCGAACGGACGCTGGGCTCACGCTCGCTGAGCACGGTCACCCCATTCGGGGCGGCCGTGCGCTGGATTTCCCGGTCCAGGCGGACCGTATCTAGCGTGGTGACCACGCTAGGTTTTCTCGATCAGCGCTTTCCGTGACAGCCGCATGCGGCCGCGCTCGTCCACCTCGAGCAGCTTCACCTTCAGATGATCGCCCTTCTTCACCACGTCTTCCGTCTTTTCGGTGCGACCATGCTGCAGCTCGGAGATGTGGAGCAACCCTTCGACGCCCGGGATGATTTCGACGAAGGCGCCAAACGCCGTCGTGCTCTTCACCACGCCCTCGTAGACCCTGCCGACTTCCGGCTCCTGCATGAGCCCGGATACCATGTCTCGGGCCCGCTCCGCCGCCTCGCCCACGCCCGAAATCGTGACCACGCCCGTGTCCTCCACATTGATCTGGGCGCCGGTCTGCTCCTGAATCCCGCGGATCGTCTTTCCCTTGGGGCCGATGAGGTCGCCGATTTTGTCGGGGCGGATCTGAATCGTGATGATGCGCGGAGCGTACTTGGAGAGCTGCGAGCGCGGCTCGGGCATCGCCTGTTGCATGATGTCCAAGATGTGCAGGCGCGCCGTCTTGGCCTTTTCGAGCGCTTCGCTGATGACCTTCCAGTCGAGCTTCTCGACCTTGATGTCCATCTGGATCGACGTCACGCCGTCCTTCGTCCCAGCGACCTTGAAGTCCATGTCGCCCAGGTGATCCTCGGTGCCGAGAATGTCGGTGAGGATCGCGGTGCGCTTGCCGTCGGTGATCAGGCCCATCGCGACGCCCGCACAGGAGGACTTCACCGGCACACCGGCATCGAACAGCGCCAGCGAGCCGCTGCACACCGTGGCCATCGACGATGAGCCGTTGGACTCGAGGATTTCGGAGACGATTCGGAGCGTGTACGGGAACTGCTCGTACGGCGGCAGCACCGCCTGCAGCGCCCGTTCCGCCAACGCCCCATGGCCGACCTCGCGGCGCGAGACACCGCGCACCGGCTTCACCTCGCCCGTCGAGAACGGCGGGAAGTTGTAGTGCAGCATGAACGATTTCGTCGTTTCCTGCGCCACGTCGATCGAGTCGATGCGTTGCTCGTCGTCCGTCGTGCCCAGCGTCACCGTCGCGAGCGCCTGCGTCTGCCCGCGCGTGAACAGCGCCGAGCCGTGCGCGCGCGGCAGCCAGCCGACCTCGCAGGTGATCGGCCGCACGGTGTCGAGATCGCGGCCGTCCACACGCTCGCCCGCCGTCAACACGCGCTCGCGCATCGTGGTGTATTCGATCCCCTCGATCGTTTCCGCGATGTCACGCTGCTTGTCGGGGAACTCCTCGGCCAGCTGATCGACGATCGTGGACTTGATGGCGCTGAGGGCCTGCGTGCGCTCCGCCTTCTCGGCGAGCGTCAGCGCCTCGGCGATCTTGTCTTCTGCCAGCTCCTTGACGCGCGCCACGAGCTCCGCCGGCGGCTCGGCTTTGGTCCATTCCATCTTGGGCTGCTGCAGCGCTTCGACCACCTGATCGGCGACGCCGAGCAGCTCCTTGATGCCCTTGTGGGCGACTTCGAGGCCTTTGATGATCTCCGCCTCGGTCAGCTCGAGCGCCCCGCCCTCCACCATGACAATGCTCTCTTTGGATCCGGATACCGTCAGATCAACATCCGAAAACTCGAGCTGCTGGAAGGTGGGATTCAGAATCCAGGCCCCTTCGACGCGCCCGACCCGCACCGCGGCGATCGGACCGTTCCATGGCACTCTGGAGAGGGAAAGCGCCGTCGAGGCCGCTACGACGCCGAGCACATCCGCGTCGTTCTCCTGGTCGGCCGAGAGCACGTAGACGAACACCTGGTTCTTGAAGCCGTCGGGGAAAAGCGGCCGCACCGACCGGTCGATGACGCGCGCCGACGTGATTTCCTCGTCGGAGGGTCGGCCTTCACGCTTCAAAAAGCCGCCGGGGATCTTGCCGGCGGCGTAGGCCTTCTCGCGATATTCGACGGTGAGGGGAAAGTACGGAAGGTTGGCGATGTTCTCGGACACAGTCACGGCGGCCAGGACGACCGTTTCCCCGAACTGGACGAGACATGAGCCTGCGGCTTGTCTGGCCAGTCGCCCCGATTCGATTCGGAGGGTGCGGCCGGCAAAATTCGTATCTACACGCTTCACTGCGGTACCTGTCTAGAGCACTTGAAATGTGCTGAGCGGCAAGCCCCGGGTGCTCTTCCCGGGGCGGCCCAGCACGACGCCTTACGCACTTAGTGTCGGAGACCGAGCTCGTCGATGAGCTGCCGGTACTTCGCGAGATCGGTGCGCTTCAAGTACTCCAGCAGGCGGCGGCGGCGGCTGACCATACGCAGCAGGCCGCGTTGCCCATGGAAGTCCTTTGCGTGGACCCGGAAGTGCTCGGTGAGGCTGTTGATGCGCTCGGTGAGCAGCGCCACCTGGACCCGGCTCGAACCGGTGTCCCGGTCGTGCAGCCCGTGTTTCCTGACCGGCGTCGTCTTGTCGTACATCGTCCCTGTTCCCTAATCGTTGGAAGCGCCGTAGGTTAACCGACTTACACCCCTTTGTAAAGTGGACGCCTCGTGACGAACGCCGCCACCGACCTCGTCGGCCAGACGCTCGGGCCGTACACCCTGGAGCGCCTCCTCGGCCAGGGGGGGTTCGCCTGGGCATTCGTCGGCCGGGAGCCCAACGGCACCCCGGTCGCGATCAAGGTCCTGAAACCCCGGTATGCCGGCGACGTCCAGTTCGAAACGCGGTTTCGCAACGAGAGCGAGACGGCGGCGAAGCTCGAGCACCCCAACATCATTCGGATCCGCTCCGTCGCGAAGACCGGCGAGCACGTGTACTTCGCCATGGACCTCTGCGCCGACAGCCTGGGGGCGCGGATCGCGCGCGAGGGACCGCTGCCCGAAGCAGACATCGTGCGACTGGCGCGCGACATCACGGCGGCGCTCGAGTTTGCGCACGAGCAAGGCGTCATTCATCGCGACCTGAAGCCCGACAACGTGCTCATCCGCTCCGACGGCGCCGCCGTGCTGACCGACTTCGGCATCGCGCGCGCCGTCTCGGGCTACGTCGCCTCAACCGGCGTGAACATGACGATCGGCACGCCGCACTACCTCTCGCCCGAACAGGCGCAGGGGCGTCCCCTCGACCCGCGGGTGGACTTCTATGCGCTCGGCGTGACGCTGTACAAGGCCGCGATGGGCGAGGTCCCGTTCAGCTCGAACGACTGGTTCGAGCTGGCGCGCATGCACGTGGAGGATCCGCCGCCGTCGCTGCGTAAGAAGCGCCCGGAGCTGTCGAAGCGGTTCGAGCGCGTGGTGCTGAAATGTCTCGCGAAGCACCCCGACGACCGCTACGCCGACGCCGCCGAGCTGCGCACCGACCTGGATGAAGTCGAACAGAAGCGCCGGTCCACCCCGCTGAGCGCGGCGCCGCTGGGAATGTCACAGGGAGAGGCGCTGCGCGGTGCGCAATCTCGCCGGCCGACCTGGCTCGTGATTGTCGGGGTTGCTGTGGGACTCGTGCTGCTGGTCGGATTAGTTGTGCGACTTATGCGTTGAACAACTTGCGGACCGCGGCAACGATGCGGTCCAGGAACCCCGGCGTCCTGGCAACTGCCGCGGGGAACGGGACGCCAGAAGCGGGAAACGTCTGCAGGACCTTCTCCACCGCCCGTCGTAACTCCGCCTCATATCGCTTGGGAAAGGGCCGCTCGGCCAGTCGCAGATCGAACCCTGGTTGCTGGTCGCTCGCCGTGAGCTCCACGACCCCGGGATGCGCTCGCTCCACCACGTCGAGAATGGGGCGCCACGTCTCCCGCTTCCCGTTGCGCCCGTTCTGATAGAACTCCGCGGTCACCGCGGCGACGAGCTGTTCCGCGGTGACTTGTCCTGCGAGATAGGCGCTCAGACTCTCAGTGGAAGAGGCGGAGGACATCGTTGCTCAGGGCCACCACCATGATTGCGAGAACCACAAGCATCCCCAGCTGCGTGAGGCGCAACCGCAGCTGCGGCGAGAGCGGCCGGCGGCGAATTCCCTCGGCGATGAGGAACATCGCATGCCCGCCATCCAGCACCGGAATCGGCAGCAGGTTCAGCACCGCTAGGCTGATCGAAAAGAAGGCGAGGAAACGTAGGAACGTCACGAGCCCGAGACGCGCCGCCTGCCCGGAGACCTGCGCGATGGTGATGACCCCTCCCACGTCGCGCACCGACGCACGGCCCACCACCAGGCGCTTGAGACTTTCCACCATGACGACGACCTTGTTCTCGGTCTCGGTCGCACCATATACCAGCGCCTCCCCGACTGACATGCGCCGTTTGACCACAAAGGCCGGCTCGGCGCCGATGTATCCGAAGGTTTTGGGCCGGGCAGACAGGCTATCGGTTTCGGACTCTGCCCGCGGCGTCACGCTGAGTTGCAGCACTGAGTCGCCGCGCACCACTGTCAACCCGATGGGCTGATCGGGATGCACCCAGATTCTGTGAATGACGTCGCTCCACGATCGGACCGTATCCCCGCCAGCCCGCACCACCAGATCGCCGTGCTTCAGGCCTGCGCGGCGGGCGGGTTCACCCCGCACCACTCTGCCGATCCGCGCGGGCATGAGCGGCTCGATACCCCATAAAGCGAGCCCCAGGCGGGCGTTGTCGTCGCGCGGCAGCTTGATACGAATGGTCCCTCTGCCGGTGACGTCCAGTCGCACCGCGCCCGTGTCCAGCAGCAAATGGGTTTGCACGTCCTCCCAGTTTCGGACGCTGTCGCCATTGATTGCCAGGATCCGGTCCCCGCGCTGCAGCGTCGCGAGCGCGGCCGCCTCGGGCGCAACCCGGCTTGCCAAAACCGTGTCGACCTGGGTCGTGGGACGGGTGGGATTGCCCACCGCCAGGCCGAGGCTCGTGTAGATGGCGAACGCGAGCAGCACATTCATGGTGACGCCCGCGAGGATCACGGCCATCCGCGCCCAGAGCGGTTTCTTGTCGAACGCGCGCTCCGGATCGATCGGCACGGCGGCTTTGCCGCCCTCCAGCTCTCCCGCGATGCCTTCTTCTTCCAGCCCCGCCATCTTCACATACCCGCCCAGCGGGATCCACGAGATCCAGTATTCGGTCTCGCCGCGCCGCCACGCGATCAGCGGGCGCCCAAATCCCAGCGAAAAGCGCAGCACCTGGATCCCGACCGCTTTGGCGACGATGAAATGGCCGAATTCGTGCACTGAAACCAGCACACCGAGCACGATGATGAGCGACGCGATGGTCAGGAGCATGCTGCCTCCCGCGCCAGTCGCCGGGCCTCGGTATCAGCGGCGAGCACCGCGTCGAGTGAGTTGGCGTCGCCGTCATGGCGCGCGTCTTCCGTCACGCGGTCGATGATCTCCGCGATGCGGCCGAAGGTGATGCGCTCGTCCAGGAACAGCTGGACCGCGACTTCGTTTGCCGCGTTGAAGCGTGCGGGCGCCGTGCCGCCAACGCGCGCCGCTTCGCGGCCGGTGACATAGGCCGGGAAGCGGTCCGGTTGCACAGCCTCGAAGGTCAACGTGCCAGCGGCCACGGGATCGAAGCGCCGTACGCCCTGATCGGGCACCCGCTCGGGATAGGTCAATGCGTACAAGATCGGCAGCTCCATCGTGGGGAAGCCTACCTGCGCCAGCACCGAGCCGTCCACGAACTCGACAAAACCATGGATCACCGACTGCGGGTGGATCACTACGTCGACCTGTTCGTAGGGGACGGTGAACAAGAAGTGCGCTTCGATCACCTCGAGCGCCTTGTTGACGAGCGTCGCCGAATCCACGGTGATTTTCTTACCCATCGTCCAAGTGGGATGTTTGAGCGCCTCGGCGACCGTCGCCCGCGAGACGCGCTCCGGTCCCCAGGTACGGAACGGTCCCCCAGACGCCGTGAGAATCAGTCGCGCGAGCTCGGTCCGCCGGCCCGCCAGGCATTGCAGGACCGCGCTGTGCTCGGAATCGACCGGCACGATTTCCCCGCCGCCCTCGCGTGCCGCCTGCGCAACCAGCTCGCCGGCCATCACCAGCGTCTCTTTGTTCGCCAGTGCGACCCGCTTGCCCGCCCGCAACGCGGCGAGCGTTGCCTCCAGCCCGGCTGCGCCGACGATGCCATTCACAACGATCGTGACGTCGGGATGCGTCGCCGCTTCGACGAGACAGGCAGTACCCTTCCCCCGTCCCTCGTCCCCCTTCCCCCCGTTGACCAGCCCCACGAACGCAGGTTTCCACTCCGCCGCCTGCTGGGCGAGCAGATCCCTGTTCGAGTGTCCCGTGATCGCGACGACGCGAAACCGCTCGCGTTGCCGCGCCAGCACCTGGAGCGTGGACCGGCCGATCGACCCGGTCGAGCCGAGGACCGCGACGCCGATGCTCATAGGATCCCGAACATGCGATACAAACCCGCCGCCGTTGGAATCACGAAGTACAGCGAGTCGAGCCGATCGAGCACGCCGCCGTGACCGGGTATGAGCGTCGAAGAATCTTTGAGGCCCGCTTCCCGCTTGAACAGCGATTCGGCGATATCGCCGATCTGCCCGACAATGGACACGACGAGACCAAACAGCAACAGCTGGCCGGGGCTGAAGCTCCAACCTTGCCGGTTCAGGACGAACTTCCCGAGTGCGAGTGCCGCAATGACGCCCCCGAGCGCCCCGCCCACGGCACCGGCGCGTGTTTTTCGCGGCGAGAGCACTGGGGCGAGTCTCGGACCGCCCAGCGTGGTTCCCACAACCATGGCAGTCGTGTCGGAGATCCAGGTGATGACAAGCGGGAACAGCGTGAGGAGGACGTAGGCAACGGGGCGGACGGCGGCCGCACTGCCGTGCCGGATCGCGATCAGGAAGGCGAGCATGCCGGAGGCGTAGCCCCAGCCGAAGATGGTGATCGACACGCTCGTGAGCGGCCGGCCGGTCGGCCCGCGCCGTGCCATGGCGATCACGAGGGCGGCCATCAGCCAAAGGGCACCGAGGTAAAAAACGGGAGCCTTCGCCCAGTAGGCGAGCAGGGGAATCGCCGCGGCCGCGAGCCAGCCGGTGCGCTCCAGCGCCTCGATTCCCTGGCGGCGGCCGAAGTCGTAGATCTCGCGCGCGCCCAGCACTCCCAGCACCGCCAGCGTCGCCGCCAGCGCCCAGCCTCCCACCCAGATGATCGCGATGACCAGCGGAATGGCGACCGCTGACACCGCGACACGCTGCACCAGATTTGTGGAAGGCATCAGGACGCGGTGACTTTGCCGAACCGCCGTTCGCGACGCTGATAGTCGAGAATGGCATCGCGCAGCGTGCGCCGGTTGAAGTCGGGCCACAACACCGGCGTGACGTACAGCTCCGTGTACGCGAGCTGCCACAGGAGGAAGTTTGAGAGGCGTTGCTCGCCCGACGTCCGGATCAACAGGTCGGGGTCACCCCACGGCGCCGTATACAGTTTGGACCGGATCGCCTCTTCGTCGATGTCTTCCAGCTTCTTGGTGCCCTTCAGCACCTCTTCCGCGAGCAGCCGCGCCGCGCGGGCGATCTCGCCCCGCGACGAGTAGGAGATGCAGAGATTGAGCGACAGCTTCTCGCCGGCCGCCGTCTCTCGCTCGACCCGCTCGACCGCCGCCCGCCCGCCGGCCGTCAGCCGGCTGCGGTCCCCGAGCACGTGCACCCGCACGCCTTGATCTCGCAGCTCGGCGACTTCCCGCGCGATGTACTCCTCGAGCAAATCCATGAGCGCGGAGATCTCGAGCGCGGGGCGATTCCAGTTTTCTTCCGAGAACGCGAAGAGCGTGAGCACTTCGACTCCGGCGTCGATCGCTCCCTCGACGGCCTCGCGCACGGCCTTCATCCCCGCCCGATGGCCGAACGGCCGTGGCAAGCGGCGCTCGTTCGCCCAGCGGCCATTGCCGTCCATGATGATCGCCACGTGGCGAGGAATCGGTCCGGGCAACATCAGACTTCCATGATCTCCGCTTCTTTGGCCTTCACGGCCGCGTCCACGCCTTTGAGATGCTCGTCGTGCGTCTTCTGCACTTCCTTCTCCGCGTGCTTCTGATCGTCCGAGGAGACGTGCTCCGTCTTCTTGATCCGGTTCATCGTCTCGGTCCGGGCGTGCCGGATCGCCACGCGTCCCTCTTCGGCGAACTTGTGCACGACCTTCACCAGCTCCTTGCGGCGCTCTTCGGTCAGCGGCGGCAGCGGAATGCGAATGATATTGCCGTCGTTCGAGGGCGTGAGGCCGAGGTCCGACGCGAGAATCCCCTTCTCCACCGCCTTCATGAGACTCTTATCCCACGGCTGGACCGTGAGGAGCTTGGGCTCCGGCGCGGCCACGCTCGCGACCTGTGTCAGCGGCATCTCGTTGCCGTACGCTTCGACCCGCACGAGATCGAGCAACGCCGTCGTCGCCTTGCCGGTGCGGACCGTGGAGAATTCACGTTTCACCGCCTCGACCGATTTGTCCATGAGCTGCTTCGCGTGCTTGACGTGATCGGTCAGCGTGGGACCCGGGGCAGGAGTCATTGGACGATCGTGCCGACGCGCTCACCGGCCAGAACCCTCGCCGTCGCGCCGGGCTGGTTGATGTTGAACACCACGATGGGGAGCTTGTTCTCCTTGCACAACCCGAAGGCGTTGGCATCCATCACGGCGTAGCCTTTCACCAGCGCGTCCTGGAACGTCAACGTCGGCAAGAACTTCGCCGTCGGCTCTTTCTTGGGGTCCGCGGTGTAGACGCCGTCCACGTTGGTCGCCTTGAGAATCACCTGCGCCTCGATTTCGAGCGCGCGCAGCACC
>QHTW01000188.1 GCA_003220955.1 Gemmatimonadota bacterium
ACGAGGGGGGTGATCGCCTCAACGTCCCCCTCTACCGGATCGATCAGCTCGAGCCCTATCGCACCGCGGGAGATGGCGACGCGCCGCCGCCGCGTCTCCATCGCCTGGGCGCACCGACATGGCGGCGCCAGCGCGACAAGACGCGGGCCGCGATTCGGGCGATGGCGGCGGAGCTGCTGGACCTGTATGCGCGGCGTCAGCTCGCCCACGGGTATGCCTTCCCGCCCGATACGCCGTGGCAACGCGAGCTCGAGTCTGCCTTTCTCTATGAGGACACCCCCGACCAGCGGCGCGCGTCAGACGAGGTCAAGCGCGACATGGAGCGCGCCCGACCGATGGACCGCCTGCTCGTGGGGGATGTTGGCTATGGCAAGACCGAAGTGGCGGTGCGCGCCGCGTTCAAGGCGGTGCAGGCGGGCAAGCAGGTCGCGGTGCTCGTGCCCACCACGATTCTTGCCGAGCAGCACGGCCGTACATTCCGCGAGCGGCTGGCCGATTACCCGGTCCGCATCGAAGTGCTCTCGCGCTTTCGGAGCGCAAAAGAGGCCGGGCCCATCGTCCAGCGCCTTACCGGTGGGGAGGTGGACGTCGTCATCGGAACCCACCGGCTCCTGTCCGCGGACGTCACGTTCAAGGACCTGGGGCTGCTGATTGTCGACGAGGAGCATCGCTTCGGCGTTCGACACAAAGAGCGTCTCAAGGCGCTGAAGCTGAGTGTCGATGTGTTGACGCTGACCGCGACACCGATTCCGCGAACGCTGCATCTCTCGCTGGCGGGGCTGCGCGATCTGACGCTGCTCGAGACCGCGCCCAAGGACCGCTCACCGGTTCTCACCTTCGTGGAGCCCTGGGACGATGCGCTGCTCGAGGAAGCAATGGCGCGCGAGCTCGACCGCGGCGGCCAGGTCTACTTCGTGCACAACCGGATCGAGACGATCGACACGATCGCCGCGCGGGTCGAGACGCTGGCACCGCGCGCGCGCTTCGCCGTCGCGCACGGGCAGATGCGCGAATCGGATCTCGAGGCCGTGATGGGGCGATTCGTGCGCGGCGAGGTGGACATTCTCGTGTCCACGATGATCGTTGAATCGGGGCTCGACGTGCCGAACGCCAACACCATGATTGTGGATCGCGCCGACCGGCTCGGGCTCGCGCAGCTCTACCAGCTGCGCGGACGCGTCGGGCGCAGCCATCGGCGCGCGTTCTGCTATTTGCTCGTGCCCGACCTCGTCGACGACCAGGCAGAGGAACGTTTGCAGGTGCTCGAGCATCACACTGATCTGGGATCCGGCTACCGGATTGCGCTGCGCGATCTCGAGCTGCGCGGAGCCGGGAACCTGCTGGGTGGCGAGCAGTCGGGGCACGTCCAGGCGGTTGGCTTCGACATGTATCTCCGGTGGCTGGAAGAGACAGTGCGCGGGCTGAAGAGCGGGGAGGGGGGACGGGGGGAGCGGGAAGAGTTCGCGCCTCCCGACGTGACATTGGACGCGCCGGCGCATTTGCCGGATGAATACGTCGCCGATGACGACACGAAGCTGGATTTCTACCGGCGGCTGGCGCGAGCGGAGCAACCAGGTGAGATTCAAGCCGTCCGCGACGAGCTGCGTGACCGTTTCGGGCCGTTGCCAGCCGACGCGGAGCGCCTGTTGCTGGTTGCCGAGCTGCGCGCACTGGGCGCGCGGGCGGGCTTGGAGACGGTCCTGATCAAGGGCGACGAGGCGCGGCTGACATTCCGGCGTGATGCAGCGCCGCGGCTGGCAGGCCTGCAGGTGGCGCTCGAAGCCGTGCAGTTCGAAGCGGATGTGCGGCGCGCGGTGCCGCTCTCCCTCAGGCTCCGCCGGCTCGGCGGAGAGTCGATCGGCCCCGGCCTCGTCCGGGCGCTCACGGCGGTACTCCGCGATCATCAGCGTAATTAGAGAAAGGAAACGGATGCGACGTTCGAGTCTGGTGTTCGCGGCGTTAACCCTCACGCTGGTGGGATGCGACGCGTGGCGCGACGCGTTCTCGTCGCGCGCCGATGTCGTGGCGCGTGCCAACGGCCAGACTTTGACGGTGGACCGGCTCGCCGGGTGGGCGGGTGTGAACCGAGATCTGCCGCTCGATCCGCAGACGCTCGGCCGCGTGTCGCACGCCTGGGTGGATTACACGCTCTTTGCGGAAGCGCTGGCAGGCGGAAAAGACCTCCACGATTCCGCGACCGCGGCGGCCACGATGTGGCCATTGGTGTCGCAGATCAAGTGGCAAAAGCTTCACAACCGCATCACCGCCCGTGAGAGTCTTACGCCGCAGCAGGTGGACTCGGCGTATCAGGCAGGCCAGGTCCGCGTGTTCCAGCATATTCTGTTTCAGGTGCCCAGAACGCTGCGGACAGCATCGACAAGCGCAAACATCGCCAAGCCGAGCAGCTGCTGCCGCAGGCCCGCGCGGCCGGCGTGCGGTTTTCCCAGCTGGCCGCGCGGTACTCGGAAGATCCCAGCGCCAAGACGGCGGGCGGGTCGCTGGGCCTCGCGACCCACGGCCAGTTCGTCCCGCAGTTCGAAGAGGCCGCGTGTATCACATCATCCGGCGCCCGCCGCTCGCTGAGGTGCGGGATTCGTTCCGCGTCGGCCTTGAGTCCAAGATCACCCGCGTACTGGACTCCATCTACGTCGACAGCCTCGATATCAAGCGTCGCATCCAGCCCGTGGACCGCGCGCCCGACTACGTCCGCACGGCCGTGCAGGATATCGACGGTGCGCGCACCAGCAATCGTGTGCTTGTGAAGTATCGCGGCGGCTCGCTCAAAGTCCGTGACTTGATGCGCTGGCTCGCGGCCCTCAACCCCCAGCTGATGCAGTCGCTGCCATCGGCCAGCGATCAGCAAATCAACCAATTCCTCAAGGCGATCGCCCAGCGGCAGCTGCTGTTGGAACAGGCGGACTCCGCGAAGGTCACACTCAGTCCAGACGATTGGCGGCAGGTTCGCGAGGAGCATGATTCCACGATCGCCACGCTCACGACGGTCTTGAACCTCACGCCCGAGGCCCTGCGGGATTCGGCCGGGACGTCGGCGCAGCAGCGCGTCACGTTCGCCACCGCCCGCGTGAACGACTATCTGGACCGCGTGCTGCATAAGCGGGCGCGCTATTTCCCCGTGCCGATGTTCCTGGCCGAACGACTGCGCCAGCAAGGCGACTGGAGCGTGGACCAAGCGGGGATCCGGCGCGCGGCAGAGCGCGGTGAAGAGCTGCGTGCCGATTCGACGCAGGCAGGTGGAGGCGCGGGTGGGGCACCACGCATGACGCCGGCCCCCGGACCTCCGCCGATCGATACCGCGCAACACCCCACGCCGGGAAGAGGGCGGTCGCCGCGATGAGAGCCGTTTTCGCCTGTCTCGCGGCGTGCGCCGTCACCACTGCGGCGGCGCAGCAGCAGCCGGCACCGGACCAGACGCTGGACCGGATCGTCGCCGTCGTGGGCACGCGTCCGCTTCTGGCCTCGCAAATCGATGAAGAAATGGTTCAGCAGCAAGCGCAGGGACAGCAGCTCCCGACCGACTCCGCCGGTCTCGCGACGCTGCGGCGCCAGATTCTGGATCGATTGGTCGAGGTGGAAATCCTCGTGCAGCACGCGGAGCGCGATACGTCGATCAAAGTGACCGATCAAGAGGTTCTCGATCAGGTAGAGCAGACCTATCAGAATGTCCGTAAGCAGTTCACCTCCGCGAACGATTTCCGCGATCAGATCCGTCAGGCGCGGTTTGGATCGGTAGAGGAATGGCGGCGGTGGTTAAGCGACCAGCAGCGCCGGCAGCTCCTCGCGCAGCGTTTGATCGAAGCGCAACGGCAGAAGGGCAAGCTCCGGCCCATCCCGCCCACCGAAGCGCAGATGCGGGAATTCTGGCAGCAGAACAAGGATCAGCAGCCCAAGCGGCCGGCGGCGGTCTCGTTCCGGCAGATCGTGATCAAGCCGGTCGCGGATTCGGCAGCGCGGGTCCGGGCCTACGAGCGCGCCGAGTCGCTGGTGGTCCAGCTGCGGCACGGCGGGGACTTTGCCGCCACGGCGAAGCGATTCTCGAACGACAGCGCGTCCGCAGCGCAAGGCGGTGAACTGGGCTGGTTCCGCCGCGGCGTCATGGTCAAGGAGTTCGAGGATGTGGCGTTCCGGCTCCGGCCCGGAGAGATCTCCTTTCCGGTGGAAACATCCTTTGGCTTCCACATCATCAACGTGGAGCGGACGCAGCCGGCCGAGATCCTCGCGCGGCATATCTTGATCACGCCCGAAATCAGTCAGGGGCAAATCGCGATCGCTCGCCGGCTGGCCGATTCGCTGCATGGAGTGCTTGCGCGAGGCTCGGCCCAGGTGTCGTTCGATTCACTGGCGAAGCGGTACGCCGATCCACTGGAGCCGAAGCTGGCGGAAGATGCTCCCCTGACGGAAATGCCTCCCGAGTATCAGAAGGCCGTTGCTGCCGATACGAGCCTCGGACTGAAGCCCGTGTTCACAGAAGGGGCGGACACGCCGCGCATCAAATTCATCGTACTCGAAGTCACGGCCCGCCATGCCGCCGGAGAGCTGTCGTTCGACGATGTGAAGCTGCGGATCCGGCAGTCGCTCAGTGATCAGCTCGCGATCCGGCACTTCATCGATCAGCTGCGCCGGCAGATTTACGTCGACATCAGACTGTAGCGGTGGCACCTAACCGGGCGCGTCTGGCGGTTGCCGTTGGGGACCCACGCGGGATCGGCCCAGAGGTCGTGCGCAAAGCCCTGCGCCAACCCCTGGATGCCGAGGTGCGGATCGTCGGGGGCGGTGGTCTGGAGGACGGACCGGCGAACGACGTCGAAGCCGGTCGCGCGGCGGCCCAGGGCATCGAAGCTGCCGCCCGGCTCGCGCTCTCCGGCGAAGTCGATGCGATCGTCACCGGGCCAGTCAACAAAGCCGCGCTGCACGCGGCAGGGTACCGGTTCCCAGGAATCACCGAGTTCCTGGCACATATCGCCGGCGATATCCCCGTCGCGATGATGCTGACGACCGGCCGGCTACGCGTCGTGCTCGTCACCACCCATCTCTCGTTGCGTGAAGCCATCGCCTCGGTGACCACGGAGCGCGTCGTGCAGGCGGGGCGGATCGCGCTGGACGCGCTGCAGCGGTGGTGGGGTGTGGCCACGCCCCGGCTGGCGCTGTGCGGGCTCAATCCGCACGCCGGGGAAGGCGGGCTGTTCGGTGACGAGGACCAGCGCATTCTGGAGCCGGCCGCGACCGCGCTCGCGGCGGCGGGGCCGCTTCCCGCCGACACCGTCTTCGTGCGGGCATTGCGCGGCGAGTTCGACGCCGTGCTGGCCCCCTATCACGATGTGGGCATGACGGCGGTGAAGGTGTCTGGATTCGGAACCGGCGTGAACGTCACGCTGGGACTGCCGTTCATCCGGACGTCGCCCGATCACGGCACGGCCTTCGACATCGCGGGGAAGGGCATCGCGGACGCCGGCTCAATGCGGGCGTCGCTCGAGCTGGCCGTGCAGCTCGCGGCCGCGCGTCAGTCGAAAGGGAACTAGCTCGAGGGCTCCGGCACTTGCGTAGTGGCTGGCCACACCCGTACCCGCCCGACGCGCCTGCCGTCCATCTCCAGAATTTCGAACGTCGCGCCTTGCAAGTTCACGCGGTCGCCGACCTTCGGCAGGCGGCCCAGCCGTCCGAACAGCAGCCCGCCAATCGTCGTGTAATCGGTGTCGTCGAGCTGCAGTTTCAGCGCGCGGTTGATGTCGCTGATTTCCGCACTGCCGGCGAGAATCGGCACACCGCTTCCCGCGCCGCTCGCCGGCGCCGCCGATGCCGCCACGGGCGGCTTGTCGTACTCGTCGTAAATCGGCCCGACGATCTCCTCGAGCAGATCCTCCATAGTCACGAGTCCGGCCGTGCCGCCGAATTCGTCGAGCACGATCGCGAGGTGCACCTTCTGGCGCTTCATGTCGGCCAGGACGTCCTCGACCTCGCGCGTGCCGGGCACGAAGAACGCGGGACGCGCGATGTCCTGTACCGGCGCGTCGGCACCGGAGAGGAGCCCGCGCAAGATGTCTTTCGCGTGCACGATGCCGACGACGTCGTCGAGCGACTCGCCGGTGACGGGATAGCGCGAGCGCCCCGCGGCCGCGACGCGGTCGGCGGCTTCCGCGAGCGATGCCTCCGCGGGGAGCGCGACGATCTGGGTACGCGGCGTCATTACCTCGCGCGCATTCTTTTCGCTGAACTCGAACACGCCCTCGAGGAGCCGAGCGTCACCCGCGCCCAGGCCGCCGGTCTTGCGGCTCTGCTGGACGAGCATCCGGATCTCCTCGGGCGAATGTACCCGATCGAGCTCGGGGTTCGAGCTTTTGATGCCGATGAAGCGCAATACGAGGCGGGCGCTGACATTCAACAGGAAATTGAACGGTCGCGTGATCCACGAAAACACGATGAGCGGCGTCGCGACCCACCGGCTGGTGGCCTCGGGATAGGTGATCGCCCATGTCTTGGGGACCAGCTCCCCGAACACGACGTGGAGGAACGAGATCGTGCCGACGGCCACGACGGAGGCAATGCCGCCGCGTGTCAGAAATTCCAGGCCCGCGGGTAGCGCCGCGAACCAGTCGCGAAACAGATGCGCGACCGTGTCCTCGGCCACGTAGCCCAGCAGGATGGAGGTGAGGGTGATGCCGAGCTGCGTGGCGGACAGGAGGCGGTACAATTCGCCGAGCGCCTTGCGTACAATCCGCGCCTTGCGGTCGCCGCGCCGGACCATCGCCTCGATGCGGGTGCGCCGGGATGCAACGAGCGCGAACTCGGCCGCCACGAAGAACGCGTTGGCAAGCACCAGCGCGACGATGGCCAGCAGGCGCAGGACAAGGACGTTCACGGCCTAATAGTATTAGATTTGCGCCGAGGACACATCCGTGCTGCCCGCTGAAGCCCACTGCACCTATCGCGCGCCGATCAACGTCGAGACTCGACGGCGCCTGACGCTCGCGCTGGCCATCACCGCCGTCGTTATGCTGGTCGAGCTGATCGGCGGGTGGCTGGCCGGCTCGCTCGCGCTGCTCGCCGACGCCGCGCATATGCTGGCCGACGTCGCGGCGCTCGGGCTCGCGCTGGTCGCGGCGTGGATCGCGCAACGACCGGCGACGCCGGAGCGCTCGTTCGGGTTTCTGCGCCTGGAGATTCTGGCGGCGCTGATCAACGGCGCGGTGCTGTTCGCGATCGCGATCGGGATCGGCATCGAGGCGTGGCATCGCCTGGGCGCCCCGCATCTCGTCAATGGTCCCTTGCTCCTCGGCGTCGCCGCCGTGAGCTTCGTCGCGAACCTCGGCGCCGCCGTCGTGCTGCACCGCGGGCACCAACACTCACTCAATCAGAAGGGCGCGTACCTGCACGTGCTCGGCGATCTGTTGGGTTCGCTGGGCGCCCTCGTCGCCGGTGTACTCGTGCTGGCGTTCGGGTGGGTCCTGGCTGATCCCCTCATCTCCGTGCTCATCGGCACGCTGGTCCTCGTCAGCGCGTGGCGGCTGGTAAAGGAAAGCACTGACGTTTTGCTCGAGGCGACCCCACGCCACATCGCGCTGGCGGACGTGCACGACCGCATTGCGTCCGTGCCCGGCGTGGAGTCGGTCCACGACCTGCATCTGTGGACGGTGACGAGCGGGGTGGTCGCGATGAGCGGCCACCTGGTGGTGAAGAATCCAACCGATAATCAGCCCGTGCTGGAGACGGTGCAGAATCGGATGCGGGCGATGGGGATTGCGCATGTCACCGTGCAGGTAGAGCGAGAGCCGATCTGCGACTGACCGAATCCCTTGTTCCCAACCGTTACTCCATTTATACTGCGCCCCTCTTCAAGGGGAACCGTAAGCTCGTGAAGATTCGCAACATCGCCATCATCGCCCACGTCGACCACGGGAAGACCACGCTGGTCGACCAGATGCTCCGCCAGGCAGGGGTGTTCCGTGCCAATCAGCAGGTGGCGGAGCGCGTGATGGATTCCAACCCGCTCGAGCGTGAGCGCGGGATTACGATCCTGGCGAAGAACACTTCGGTTCGGTGGGGCGACACCAAGATCAACATCGTCGATACGCCCGGGCACGCCGATTTCGGTGGTGAGGTCGAGCGCATTCTCCGCATGGTCGACGGCTTCCTGTTGCTGGTGGATGCCGCCGAGGGTCCCATGCCGCAGACGCGGTTCGTCGCCGGCAAGGCGCTGGCGCTGGGGCTCAAGCCGATCGTGCTGGTCAACAAGATCGACCGGTCTGACGCCGAGCCGCTGCGGGTGCACGACGAGGTGCTGGAGCTGCTGATGGACCTCGATGCGTCGCCCGAGCAGTTCAACTGCCCTTTCCTTTATACATCGAGCCGGGCGGGGACCGCGACGCTGGACCTGGCAAAAGAAGGAAAGGACCTGAACCCGCTTTTCGAGACCATCCTCGGCACGATTCCGCCCCCCAAGGCGAATCCCGCTGGACCGTTCCAGATGTTGATCTCGACGCTCGATTATTCGTCCTACCTGGGACGGATCGGGATCGGTCGAATCGAGCGTGGACAGGTGCACGTCGGTGACACGGTCGCGTTACTGCCGATCGGCGAGCCGGGTCCTGTGGGCGATGGGGCGTTCGAGCAGGCCAAGATCGTGAAGCTGTTCGCCTTCG
>QHTW01000189.1:0-7152 GCA_003220955.1 Gemmatimonadota bacterium
CCGTGTGGCTGACGCGCGCGGTCGGGTGGCAAGGCGCCCTGCAGGTGCTCGGCGCGTTGATCATCGTGGTGGCGCTGCCGCTGGCGCTGTTCGTGCGAGAGGCGCCGCAAGCCACCTCGACCACCTCCACCAACATCGACCGTCCTCCCATCGGTCCCGTCCTCGGTGCGCCCGCGTTTTATCTGCTCCTCGTCGGCAGCATGTGCTCGATCGCTGCGGTGGGAGGCACGAACCAGCACCTGAAGCTGTTCCTGAGCCTCGACCACGCGTACTCACAGGCCGGGGCGGCGCAGATCGCTTCGCTCGTCCTGGCCTCGAGCCTTGTTGGCCGCCTGGGAGCCGGGTGGCTCGCGGATCGCTTCGCGAAGAAGTACGTGATGCTGCTCATCTATTCGCTCGTCGGCTCGGCGATTCCGCTGCTCTTCCTGACGGGTGTCCGCGCCTCGATCTATCTGTTTGCGGTCGTCTTCGGCCTCGGTCTGGGCGGCGAATACATGGTCATTCCGCTGATGGCGGGCGAGCTGTTCGGCGTGCGCGTGCTGGGGCGCACGATGGGCGTGGTGCTCACGGGGGATGGGATCGCCGAAGCAGTCGCGCCTTGGGTCGTCGGCCGGATGCATGACGCGTCCGGCAGCTACACGAACGGCTTTCTGGCGCTCATCGGCTGCGCGCTGACCGGAGCGATCGCGGTGGCCCTGCTGCCACGCGGCGTGAGGCCGTGAGGATCGGCATCATCATGAACGGCGTCACCGGGCGCATGGGATTGAACCAGCACCTCGTGCGCTCGATCGTCGCCATCCGGGAGCAGGGCGGGGTAAGGCTCGCCGGCGGCGAGCGGTTGCTCCCCGATCCGATCCTCGTGGGGCGGAGCGAGGAGAGACTGCGCGAGATTGCCGGCGCCCACGGCATCGAGCGGGTCTCGACCGATCTCGATAGCTGCCTCGCGAACGCCGCGGACGCGATCTACTTCGACGCGACGCTCACGAGCGCCCGCGTCGACCACGTGCGGCGAGCGATTGCCGCGGGCAAGCACATCTACTGCGAGAAGCCGCTCGCTCCGACCACGGCCGAGGCCCTCGATCTAGCGCGCGCGGCGGAGCGCGCGAAGGTGAAGCACGGCGTGGTGCAGGACAAGCTCTTCCTCCCCGGCATCCGCAAGCTGAAGCAGCTGGTCGACGACGGCTTCTTCGGTCGGATTCTGAGCGTGCGCGGCGAGTTCGGCTACTGGGTGTTCGAAGGCGACGACCAGCCGGCGCAGCGACCGTCCTGGAACTACCGAAAGGAAGACGGGGGCGGGATCATCCTCGATATGTTCGCCCATTGGCGATATCTGCTCGACCACACCTTCGGCGGCGTGACGGCCGTGCACTGCACGGGCGCCACCCATATACCCACGCGTGTGGACGAGGATGGCCGGCGCTACACGGCGACGGCGGACGACGCGGCGTATGCCACGTTCGTGCTGAAGGGTCCGCAGGGCGGGGGGGGCGGGGGGGACGGGGGCGACATCATCGTTCAGTTCAACTCCTTGTGGACGGTCCGCGTCTATCGCGACGACCTGTTGCAGATCCAGGTCGACGGGACCCTGGGGAGCGCCGTGGCGGGCCTACGCACGTGCAAGACGCAGTCGCGCGCCGCGACGCCGCGCCCGGTGTGGAACCCCGACGAGCCGAACCCCTTCGATTTCTATCGACAGTGGGAGGAAGTCCGGGACGCCGCCGAGCCGGACAACGCCTTCAAGGTGCAGTGGGAGCTGTTTCTGCGCCACGTCGCAGCCGACGAGCCGTTCGTCCACGACTTCTTCGAGGGAGCGAAGGGCGTGCAGCTCGCGGAGCTGGGGCTCAAGTCGTGGGCGGAGCGCCGTTGGATCGACGTTCCCCCTCTCCCGAAGGGAGAGGGGGCCAGGGGATGAGGCCGATCACGAGCCGCCTGGCCTACGCAGCAGCGCACGTCGTCTGTGATCCGCAATCGCCAATCGAGATCGACTGGGAGGCGACCCTCGCCTACCGGCGTTACTTGTGGTCGCTCGGTCTCGGCGTCGCGGAGGCGATGGACACGGCGCAGCGGGGCATGGGTCTCGATTGGCCCCAAGCGCGTGAGCTGATCCGTCGTTCGCTGGCTGAGGCGCGCGGGGCCGGCGGCCTGATCGCATGTGGCGCCGGGACTGATCAGCTCGTGCCAGACCCGCGCGTCACCCTCGAAGATGTAGAGCGGGCCTACGAGGAGCAGGTGGGCTACGTCGAGGGGCAAGGTGGGCGAGTGATTCTGATGGCGAGCCGCGCGCTCGCGCGGGCCGCCCGCTCGGCAGACGACTACGTCCGAGTCTACGGCACTATCCTGCGCCAGGTTCGCCGACCAGTCATTCTCCACTGGCTGGGCGACATGTTCGATTCCCAGCTCGCGGCCTACTGGGGCAGACGGGACTTGGGTGAGGCGATGGAGGTCTGCCTCCGGATCATCTGTGAGCACCGCGAGAAGGTCGACGGCATCAAGATCTCGCTGCTCGATCCGGCGCGTGAGGTGGCAATGCGCGCCCGCCTGCCCACGGGCGTCAGGATGTACACGGGCGATGATTTTAATTACGACCGGCTGATTCTGGGCGAGAACGGTGCCTATAGCGACGCGCTGCTCGGCATCTTCGACGCGATTGCGCCCGTTGCGGCAGCGGCGTTGCGCGCGCTCGATCTCGGAGACGTCGCGACCTACCGGGCCGCGCTCGCGCCCACAGTCCCCCTCGCGCGCCACATCTTCGAGCCTCCCACGCACGCCTACAAGACGGGCATCGTGTTCCTCGCGTACCTGAACGGCCACCAGTCGCACTTCCGGATGTTGGCGGGTGCGGAGGGCGCGCGCTCGCGGCAACACCTGACGGAGCTGTTCCGGCTCGCCGACGCCGCGGGCGTCCTCGCGGACCGGGAGCGCGCGGCCGAGCGCATGGGCCGCGTGTTTGCCTGATGGACTCGATCACCCGCCTCAGCCTGAATCAGATCACGACGGAGCGCGCCGGCCTCGGAGAGACCGTCGACGCGTGCGCGCGGCACGGCGTGCCGTACGTGGCCGTGTGGCGTCACAAGCTCGCCGAGACGGGCGCGGAGCGGGCGGTGCGCCTCATCCGCGACGCCGGAATCCGGGTCTCGAGCCTGTGCCGCGGCGGCATGTTTCCGGCGGCCACCGCCGCCGAGCGCGCAGCGCGGATCGAGGACAACCGGCGGGCCGTGGACGACGCTGCGGCGCTCGGCGCCGAGGTGCTCATTCTCGTGTGCGGGCCGGCGCCGGATCGGGACATCGCGGCGGCGCGGCGCATGGTCGCCGATGGGATCGCGGCGCTCGTTCCGTACGCCGCCCAGCGGCACGTGCGCCTCGGGATCGAGCCGCTCCACCCCGCCTTCGCCGCCGAGCGGTCGTGCATAACCACGCTGCATGAGGCGATCGCGCTGGCGAAGAAGTTCGACGCGGCAACCGTCGGGCTCGTCGCGGACGTCTACCACATCTGGTGGGACCCGGCGTTGTACGACGAGCTGGCGGGGGCGACTGGCCGGCTCGTCGGGTTCCACGTCTCCGACTGGCTCGTCCCCGTGCGCGACATCGTGATGAATCGCGGCATGATGGGCGACGGCGTCATCGAGCTGCGGCGGATCCGCGAGGCCGTCGAGCGCGCGGGCTATCTCGGCGCGATCGAGGTCGAGATCTTCAACCAGGCGGTGTGGGATACGCCGCTCGATACGCTCGTGCCATTGGTGAAGGAGCGTTATCTCGCATGCGTCTGACGATTGCGTGTCTGCTGGTCGGGTGCGCCGCGGGTGGGAGTGACCTCCCGGTCAATTACGTAGCCGGTCCGTTGATCGAGTTGAACGACAACGGAGCATGGTCGTGGTTCATGGACGAGCGCGCAATCGTGGACGACGGCAAGCTCATCGTCGGATCGGTGCGCGCGGTGGGGGACTATCGCAACGATCGTGATCCCGACTGGGGGAACGTGGAGGTGTCGGTCTACGACCTCGCGTCGGGTGTCGCGCGACATACGGTGTTGCATCGCCATTTGCAGCAGGACGACCATGCGAGCCCGGCGTTCCTCGCCCTCCCGGATGGGCGGTATCTCGCGATGTATACGCAACACGGAGTGGAGCGGCGCACCTATTACCGGCTCTCGGAGCCCCGCAATCCCCTGCGGTGGGGACCGACCGTGACATTCGACACGCCTGGGAGCGCCGCGCAGCCGCTGCGCGGCGACAATGTCACGTACTCGACGCTGTTCCGGCTGGCGTCCGGCCGCATCGTGAACTTCTTCCGCGGCGTGGGCCTCGAGCCGAACTACATGTACTCAGACGACACGGGCCGCACCTGGCATTACGGCGGCCGCCTGGCTCACGGTACGAGCGGCGGGTACAGCCCGTATCTCAAGTACGCCTTCGACGGGGTGGCCACGATTCACTTTGTGATGACGGAAAACCACCCGCGCAATTATGACAACAGCCTGTATCACGCGTTCATCCGCGACGGTGCCATCTACCTGTCCGACGGAACCCGCCGTGGCAAGCTGAGCGAGACGACGGAGACGGACTTGAACGCTTGGGACCTGACGAAAGTATTTCAGGGCGATCCCGACAACGTAGCCTGGATGTGCGATCTCGAGCTGGACGCGGCGCAGCGGGCGTACGTGATCTTCACCGTTCAGAAAGACGGCCGCGGTCTGCCGCGCGGCCGGGGAGGCTTCGACCACCGGTTCGATTACGCCCGCTGGGACGGATCGGCGTGGCGCGTGCACGAGATCGCCTACGCCGGCACCCGGCTCTATGCCGGCGAGGATGATTACACGGGCCTCGCCGCGCTCGATCCCCAAAACCCCGACGTGGTGTACATCTCGACCGACGCGGACCCCGGCACCGGTAAACCGCTCGTCAGTACGGCAGACGGCGAGCGCCACCACGAGTTGTTCCGCGGCAGCACGAGCGACTTCGGCGCCACATGGCGGTGGGAGCCGATCACCGCCAACTCGACGGTCGACAACCTGCGGCCCGTCGTCCCCAGGTGGAAGGATCCCCGGACCGCGCTCGTGTGGATGCGAGGGACCTACAAGAACAATCACGGCAAATGGACGACAAAAGTCGTCGCGAGCATCCTGCCATGATGCTGGCGCAGTCGATGATACGACTGGAAAGTACGAGTGGCGTGTCCGAGCGCACAATGTGAATTTCAAGGACTCATGACGAGTCGCCGCGGGTTCCTGAAGACGGGGGCAGCGCTCCTGGCAGCCCGCTACACGCGCGCGCTGCCCTCCCTGAAGCGCCTGCCCCTCGGCTTTTCCACGCTCGGCTGCCCGACCTGGCCCTGGGCGCGCATTCTGGACTTTGCCGCCGAGCATCAGTTCGCCTCGATCGAGCTGCGCGGGATCCTCACGAACATGGATCTCACCAAGGTGCCCGAGCTGGCGCCCGAGCGCCTCGCCGAGGCGAAACGACAGCTCGCCGCCCACGGGCTCGTCGTCTCCGATCTCGGCGCGTCGGCGCAGATGCACGACATGGACCCGATGAAGCACGCCGCGCAGCTCGACGAGGCGCACCGCTTCATCGATCTCGCCCAGGCCCTGGGCGCCCCGTATGTACGCGTGTTCGGAAACGAGTACGTGAAAGATGTGCCGCGCGATGCGATGCTCGCGCACATCGCCGGCGCGCTGCACGAGCTCGGCGACTACGCGAAGGGCAAAGGGGTCACGGTGCTCATCGAGTCGCACGGCGACTTCACCGACTCGCCCTCGTTGCTCGAGCTCCTCCAGCGTGCCGACTCACCCAACGTGGCGCTGCTGTGGGACGCGCATCATACCTTCGTGTCGGGCAAGGAACAGCCCGAGGACACGGTGCGGCAGCTGGGACGCTACATCCGGCACACCCATCTCAAAGATTCCGTCCCCGCGGGCAACGACCGGCGCTACGTCCTCACCGGCACGGGTGACGTGCCTGTGAAGCGCCAGATCGCAGCGCTCGCGAAGATCGGCTACCGCGGGTTCTACAGCTTCGAGTGGGAGAAGCGGTGGCACCCAGAAATCGAGGAGCCCGAGGTTGCGTTTGCGCAGTATGCGAACGTTGCGGCAGGGTATCTACGCGAGGCTCAAAACTCTAAGGGGTGAGAGCACGCAGGCGCTGGCGCGCGGAGCCGAGCCCGTCGATGCCCAGCTCGACCACATCCCCGTCGACCAGAAAGCGCGGCGGCTTCTGCCCGAGGCCGACGCCGGCGGGAGTGCCGGTGGAGATGACGTCGCCAGGCAAGAGCGTCATGAACTCGCTGATGTAGCCGACGAGCGTCGGCACGGCATAGACGAGGTCCTTGGTCGAGCCGGACTGCTTGGTCTCCCCGTTCACTTTGAGCCACAGGCGCAGGTTGTGGACGTCGGGGATCTCGTCGGGCGTCGCCAGAAAGGGGCCGAGGGGCGCGAACGTGTCGCAGCTCTTCCCCTTGACCCACTGCCCCCCACGCTCGAGCTGGAAGGCTCGCTCCGAGTAGTCGTTGTGCAGTACGTAGCCCGCCACGTGGGCCAGGGCGGCGTCCCGCTGGACGTGGCTCGCGCGGCGCCCGATGACCACCGCAAGCTCCACCTCCCAGTCGGTCTTCGTGCTGCCCCTGGGGATGACGACGTCGTCGTTCGGACCGCCGAGCGCGGTCGTCGCTTTGAAGAACAGCACGGGCTCGGCCGGGATCGCCTGGCCCGTCTCCTTCGCGTGGTCGCGATAGTTGAGACCGACGCACACGATCTTGCTGGGTCGCACGAGCGGTGGTCCGAGCCGCACGCCGTCCGGCACGGTGGGGGCGCGGGGCCTTTCCTTCGCGAGCCAGCGCGCCAGTCGCTCGAGGCCGCCTGAGCCGAAGAACGCCTCGTCGTAATCGGCGCCGAAAGCCGAGACGTCAATGCGCCGCCCTCCGTCCACAATCAGGCCGGGCCGTTCCCGCCCCGGTTCACCGAATCGAATGAGTTTCATCGCTCCCCGAGCCCCTCCCACAATCCTTGCAGATACGTCGCGCCCAACGCGCGGTCGTATAAGCCGTAGCCCGGCCGCCCGCGCTCGCCCCAGATCATCCGTCCATGATCGGGGCGCATCGGTCCGGCGAAGCCCGTGTCGTGCAATGCGCGCAGCACGTCGGCAAGTCTCACGTCGCCCG
>QHTW01000189.1:7199-10873 GCA_003220955.1 Gemmatimonadota bacterium
CCGGCAGGTCGTTCTCGGGGAGGGCGCCGAGCGAGCCGGTGCAGAAGGTGACACCGTTGGCGGGTCGGTCGACGAGCTTGAGGAGTCGCTCGAGATCAGTGCCGCGACAGATGATGCGCGGCAGCCCAAAGATGGGCCAGGGTGGATCGTCGGGGTGGATCGCCATCCGCACGCCCGCTTGTTCGGCGACGGGGACGACGCGCTCGAGGAAGTAGCCGAGGTGATCCCACAACCGCTCGCTGTCGACGTCGCGGTACGCCGTGAGGAGCGTCTGCAGCTCGGCGGGTCCGTACGTCGCGGCCCAACCAGCCAGGTCGCCGGTTCCGCGAGCCAGGTTCACCGCGCTGAGGGCGCGGTCGTCGTAGGCGAGTGCGGTCGAGCCGTCAGGCAGCGGCATCGCCAGATCGGTGCGCATCCAGTCGAACACGGGCATGAAGTTGTAACACAGCACTCGCACGCCCAGCTCGCCCATGGTGCGGATACTCTCGCAGTAGTTCGAGATCAGCCGGTCGCGTGTCGGCCGTCCGAGCTTGATGTCCTCGTGGACTGGAATGCTCTCGACGACGGCTAGGCGGAGTCCCGCGTCAGCGATGTCGTCCTGCAGGTGTGCGAGTCGGTCCTTCGGCCACCGCTCGCCTACCGGCACATCGTACAACGCGCTCACCACTCCATGCACGCCGGGGATTTGGCGGATGTGCGCGAGCGGGATCGGGTCCGCCCGTCCGAACCAGCGGAACGTCATGTACATCGGGCGGTCTCCACCAGCCGGCTCACTTCGGGCGTGCTCGACCGGCCGAAGTCGCCGGCCTGGCCAAGCTTCAGCGCGCCGGCCGCGGCCGCGAACTCCACGGCGTCTTGCGGTGACCGATCGGCGAGCAGAGCCGCGATCAGGCCGGCAGTGAAGCTGTCGCCGCCGCCCACGCGATCCACGACCTGCACCACATGTCTATAGGAGCGGACGACTGTGCCGGCCCTGCTGTCGTACAGCACGGCGCTCCAGGCGTGCTCGCGGGGCCCGAGGATTTCGCGCTGAGTGATGGCGACTGCGCGGCAGCCGAACCGATCCGCCAGCGCGGACGCGAGCGCGTCGCCACTTGCTTCGGCGCCGAGCATCGCGCGCACCGCCTCGCGGTTGCCGATCAACACGTTGGCCTGGCGCGCTAAACGCTCGAGCACTGGGCGCGGATCTCGTCCCCGCCACAGCGCTTCGCGGTAGTTCAGATCGAGGCTGACCGTGACGCCGCGTTCGCACGCAGCCGCGAACCCCTCGCTCAGTGCCCGCGCAGGTCCGTCACCGAGCGCCGGTGTGATTCCGGTTCCGTGGAGCCATTTCGCATGTGCGAGCGCGGCACCCCAGTCCACGTCGGCGGGCGTGATCTGCGAGAACGCCGAGCCGGCGCGGTCGTACACGACGCGCATGGCGCGGAGGTCTGCGCCCGGCTCGACGAAGTACAGGCCGAGACGCGAGCCGCCCCCGGCGCGCAGCACGCGGTCCACCACGACGTCTTCGCGCCGGAGCGCGTCGAGCCCCGCGTCACCGAGGGGACCTTCGGGGAGGCGCGTGATATAGGAAGCAGGGACGCCGAGGTGGCGCAGCGCCACGGCGACGTTGGCTTCGGCGCCGCCGAAGAATGTGTGGAGCACCGGCGAGTCGAGGAGTCGCTCCTCGCCCGGCGGGCTGAGTCGCAGCAGCAGCTCGCCGAACGTCAGGACCGTCATGCGGCTCGAGCCGCGGCCACGGCGTCCACCAGGGCGCGGGCGCGGCGTGTCAGCTCGGGCCACGTGGCGTCGCGTACTATGTCCGAGCTGACCAGCGCGCCGCCCACGCTCACCGCGGCTGCGCCCGCGCGGATCCACTCGCCGGCGTTCTCGAGCGACACGCCTCCCGAAGGAACTACGCGCAGGAAGGGCAGGGGCGCGAGCACCTCCTGCAGGTACCGCGGACCGACTGCGGACGCGGGGAACAGCTTCACCGCCGCCGCGCCGGCGCGTGACGCGGCGAGCAGCTCCGTGGGCGTCAACGCCCCGGGGAGGCAGGGGACGTGGTGGTCGTTACAGTAGCGAACGACGAAACGGTCGAACGTAGGGCTTACCACGAAGCGCGCGCCGCGAGCGATCACGTCGCGGGCGGCCTTCACGTCGAGCACCGTCCCCGCTCCGATCATGCATCCCTTGAGCCCCTCGTCCGACGCGAGGTCGGAGATCGCCTCGAGCGCGCCGGGCGTCGTCAGCGTGATCTCGACGGCGCCCACGTCCCCTGCGACGACAGCGGCCGTCGCGGCACGCAGGTTCGTCGCATCCGGCAGGCGAACGACGGCGATCACGCCGCTCGCGAGCCAGGAGGGGGGCTCAGTCATGGGCGAGCGCCGCCTCCACACCGTCGCGCTCGAGTACGCGCATCCAGCGCGTCGTGGCAGCGACGAAGTCCGGGAGCCGCGCCGCCTCCGCGAGCGACTCGAGTGGCAGTCGCAAGAGCGTGAGGTGCGCGGCGCACGCGAGCGCGAGGCCCTCGGGCGGGCGCCCCCGCCGCTTCCCGAAAGCGACAATGAGTGGCACGACTCGAATCCGCATCTTGGTCTCCTGATGGGTCAGGATCACGCGCCACTCGTGATCGAGCCACGGGTTCCGGAAGCGCTCCACGACTGACTGCGCGAACTCCTGAGCCGCGTCGCCCGGTAGGTCGGTTGCGGGGATGATCTCGTCGAACAACACCCGCCGCAAGAACGCGCCTAGCTGCGGGTGCTCGACCGCCTCGCGAACCGTCCGCACGCCGGCCAGGACCGCGAGCGGCGCCACTGCGGTGTGAGTCGCGTTCAGGAGCCGGAGCTTGCGCTCCTGGTAGAAGCCGATGTCGGGTGCGAACACCACCGACTCGGGACTGAGGTCGATGGGAAACGCCGTCCGCAGCGCTTGCGGGTCGGCCTCGATCGCCCAGAACGAGCACGGTTCCGTGACGGTGAGCAGGGCATCCGCGTATCCCAGGCCGGCCTCTAGGGCCGCTCGCTGGTCGGGGGGAGGAGCGCCGGGCGTGATGCGATCCACCAGAGAGGAACAAAACCGGACGCGGGCGGAGCGCCATGCGTGGAACTCATCGCGGCGCGGTCCTTCCCGCGCCACCTCATCCACCATGGCGGCCAGCTGGGGACCATTGTCGGGGACCAACTCAGTAGGAATCACGAACAGCGGCGGGCCATCGGGCAGGCGCTCGAAGCGAGCGCGCAGCACGTCGGTCAGCCGAGTAGGGAAGCCCGAGGCGAGCTGCAAGCCAGACTCGGTCACGTTGCTCACAATCACCTGGAGCTCCGGCCGCACGGCCACCTCGCGCACCGCGTCCCACTCGGCATCGGCGAGGAGCGCGCGCGAGATTGACCCGATCAGGCGGGTCCGCTCGACGGGCTCACCGTTCGACAGACCGCGTTCCACCAGTGTGAACAGGCCGTCCTGCGCGTTCATCGCCCGTGCCCTTCCTTGTGGCGTGCTTTGCACGACCACAATCCGGCCGTTGAACGCGCCTGTGCGGTTGGCCGCGTCGACGGACGCCGCGCACAGGGCGCGCAGTAGCACGCCGGTACCGAACTGGAGCACGCGCTCTGGGAGCTCCCGCCGGCGGTACGCGCTATCCGGCCAGTGGGTGTGACTCAGACTGGGAGGGATCCTCGCCTCGTGTCTTGCGG
>QHTW01000296.1:0-1308 GCA_003220955.1 Gemmatimonadota bacterium
CAAAGCCAAGGTCATTTGTTATCACCTGCCGCTCCAGATCAACCTCGATCTCGCGCAGGCCGGCTTCGGTGCCGCGGACCAGATCGTCCACTGAAGATGCCGGCAACTGCACCGGGAGTACCCCGTTGCGATAGCAGTTGGACGCGAAGATGTCGGCGAACGAGGGCGCGATGATGGCCCGGAATCCGTATTGGGCGAGCGCCCAGACGGCGTGCTCGCGCGAGGACCCGCAGCCGAAGTTCGGTCCCGTAACCAGGATCGTCGCGCCCCGAGCCGTCGGACTGTTGAGCTCGAACGCGGGATCGAGTGAACCGTCCGGCCGGTAACGCCAATCGTAAAACAGTGCCGGCCCAAAGCCTGTGCGATCGACTCCTTTGAGAAACTGTTTGGGGATGATCTGATCCGTATCCACGTCGCGCCGCAGCAACGTGACGACCTTGCCCCGATGGCGCACAAAAGGGTTTACCACTCGCGCACGTCCACCAGGTGTCCTTCGATGGCGGCCGCGGCCGCCATCATCGGGCTCATCAGATGCGTCCGGCCGCCTCGTCCCTGCCGGCCCTCGAAATTGCGGTTCGACGTCGCCGCACAGCGCTCGCCGGCGCCCAGCACGTCATCGTTCATGCCGAGGCACATCGAGCACCCCGCATTGCGCCACTCGAACCCCGCCTCGCGAAACACCTGATCGAGGCCCTCCTGCTCGGCTTGCGCCTTTACACGCTGCGAGCCGGGCACGACCATCGCCCGCACTCGTGGTGCGACATGCCGGCCGCGCACGATGGTGGCCGCGGCGCGCAGGTCCTCGATCCGCGCGTTCGTACACGATCCCAAGAACACGCGATCGATCGGAATCCCCGCGAGCGGCATACCGGGTTCGAGCCCCATGTACTCCAGCGCCCGCTGCGCGGCGGTGCGTTCGGCGTCGGTGCCGAGCTGCGCGGGGTCGGGGACGCGCGCGGTGATGTCGGCAACCATGCCGGGCGTCGTTCCCCACGTGACCTGCGGGCCGACGCCGGAGGCATCGAGACTCACCTCCGCGTCGAAACGCGCCTCCGGGTCCGTGCGCAGCGCCCGCCAGCGCTGGACGGCACTCGTCCACGCGGGCCCGGAGGGGGCGCGCGGCCGTCCCTCCAGGTACGCGAAGGTCACGTCGTCGGGCGCGATCATTCCTGCGCGGGCACCCGCCTCGATCGACATGTTGCACATCGTCATGCGTTCTTCCATCGAGAGCGCGCGGATCGCGTCTCCTGTGTACTCGATCACGTGGCCCGTCGCGCCTGCCGTGCCGATTCGGCCGATGAGCGCGAG
>QHTW01000296.1:1405-1869 GCA_003220955.1 Gemmatimonadota bacterium
GCGAGTCGCCGCACACGATCACCATTCCCGGTTGCGTCGCGCCAAGCTCCGGGCCGATGACGTGCACGATCCCCTGCCCCGGCGAGGCGAGATCGAACAGCTCGATCCCAAATTCCCGCGCGTTGGCGCCGAGGGCGTCGACCTGCCGCGCCGCCACCGGATCCGCGATGGGGCGCGAGCGGTCCCCGGTGGGGATACTGTGATCGACCGTCGCCAGCGTCCGCTCCGGCCGCCGCACCCGGCGGCTCGCGTCCCGCAGGCCGGCAAACGCCTGCGGCGAGGTGACTTCGTGGATCAGATGCAAATCGACGTACAGCAACGCCACTTCGTCCGTGAGCTGCTGAACGACGTGTGCGTCCCACACGCGATCGAACAGCGTGCGCGCCGTCACGCTCGAAGGGGCTCCCGGCGGGGCTCGGGGCTCGGGGCTAGGGGCTCGGAACTCCCCTGTCCCTTCCGAGTCC
>QHTW01000190.1 GCA_003220955.1 Gemmatimonadota bacterium
ATGCGATGGGCATCTTCACCGCGTTTCTGAACGACAAATCGGTGAAGCTGGTCGGTGTCGAAGCGGCAGGAGAGGGAATCCAGACGCAGAAGCACGCCGCGACGCTCGGCGCGGGTCGTCCCGGCGTCTTTCACGGCAGCATGAGCTACCTGTTACAGAACGCTGATGGGCAGGTGCAGCCCGCGCACAGCGTCTCGGCCGGTCTCGATTATCCCGGCGTGGGCCCCGAGCATGCTTACCTGAAGGACACGGGGCGCGTATTGTATGAAGCCGTGACGGACCGGGAGGCCCTGGACGCCTTCGCCGCCCTCTCGCGTTTGGAAGGCATCCTCCCGGCGCTCGAGAGCGCCCACGCCATCGCCTGGGTCATGCAGGCGAAGCGAGCCTCTGACGAACTCATCCTGATCAACCTGAGCGGCCGCGGCGACAAGGACGTCGCCATGGTTGCCGAGCTTACGGGAGCAGCGCTCTGACGAATCCCGCGTCCCAAATCCCCGAGCTGGCCCTCCCGCCGTCACAGGTGGAGGAGCTGATGCAAGTCATCAGCAAAGGGATGCGGGCGACGCAGTTATACCTGCCGAACAATCCCGTTTACCAGCGCGCCGTCGACAACATCCGCACCGCCTTCCGGCAGATCTGGCAGGCGACCGACGACTTGATCTTCGACATCGGCGAAACGGAATTGCGGTGGGAAGATCACGCGGTGTACAGCCAGGATCAGCGCAACGAGAGCATCGCGTGGACGCTGTTCAAGGACGGTGTCAGGTCACTCTCGTTCAAGCCCGGAGTCGAGGACGCCGAAATCGTGCGCTTCCTCTCCGTGCTGCAGCAGGCGAAGAACCTGCAGGCGGACGCACCCGACGATCTCCTGACGCTGCTCTGGGCTGAAGACTTCCAGTTCGTCACCTATACCTTCCGCGAGCTGGCGAGTGAGAACGCGGTGCCGATCGAGCGCAGCGAGAAGGACGCGCCCACGATCGGCGGCGGCGGCGGCGGGACCCCGGGCGGCGATGGCGGCTCCCCTGATGCCACGACGGTCCGCCGACAGGTAGAGGAAGAGGCGCCGCCCAAGCGCGAAGGACTGGTGTCGATCGACGACTTCGATACGACACTGTATTTCCTCGACGACAAGGAGATCGAGTATCTCCACAAGGAAGTCGAGCGCGAATACGCGCAGGACCTGCGCGGCAACGTGCTCGCGATGTTGTTCGATCTGCTCGAGCTGCAGACCTACGGCACGGTCCGCGCCGAGTTGATCTCTATCGTCGAAAACTTCATTCCGTATCTGCTGGGCGCCGGTGATTTCCGCTCCGTCGCATTGATCCTACGGGAATGCAAAGTCATCCTGCAGCGGGCCCGCGAGCTGATTCCCGAACATCGGCAGATCATGGAAGCGCTGCCGGCGCGACTCTCCCAGCCCGACGCGCTGTCACAGCTGCTGCAGTCACTCGATGAGGCGACCAGCCACCCGAGCGAGGACGAGCTGAGCGACCTGTTCGGCGAGCTGCGCGCCGACGCGCTCGGGACGCTGATGGGCTGGTTGCCGAAGCTGTCGAACGAGCGCGTCAAGAGCCTCGTGCAAAACGCCGCCGAACGCTTGGCGCAGGCCAACGCGGCGGAAGTACTGAAGGCACTGGGAAGCGCCGATCCGACCGTGCAGCTGGAGATGGTGCGGCTCGCCGGCCGGCTCAAGCTGCCGGGTGCACCGGACGGGATGGGTCCGCTGCTCGAGCGCGGTGAACGCGAGCTGAAGCTGGCTGTCGTCGAAGCGCTGACCACGATCGGAAGCCCCAGCGCAATGCGGCTCCTGGAGAAGGCGATTGACGATCAGGAACGCGACGTCCGCATCACGGCGGTCAAGTTCCTCGGCCAACGCGGGCATCGGAACGCGTTTCCGCGCATCGAGGCGGCGGTGACGGGCAACAAGCTCAAGGACGCCGATCTGACGGAGAAGATGGCGTTTTTCGAGGCGTATGGGGCCCTGGCGGGAGAGGCGGGGATCCCCACCCTCGAGAAGCTGCTCGTCGCGAAGGGCGGCCTCCTCGGCCGCAAAGGGGATCCCGAGACACGCGCGTGCGCGGCGATGGCCCTTGGCAAGATTCGGACACCCGCGGCGCGCGAGGTTTTGCAGAAGGTGACGCAGGATAAGGAACCGCTCGTACGCAACGCCGTCAGCCGCGCGCTGCGCGAGGTGGGATCGTGACCGCGCCCGGCGACAAACGGCCCTCGATGATGGAAACCGTCCAGACGACGGACGGCTTCCTCCGCCACGCCGGCCGCGACTTCCTCGTCGTGCTCTACACGGCGTTCCGGTCGCTCAAACTCTATCCCATCGAGAACCAGCAGGTGCAGAAGGCGCTGGACGACCTCGCCGCAACGACGAAGCAGCTCCTGGACGTCGAGCGCGAGCTCGAAGTCCGGCTCCAGGGCGAATTCATTTTCGTCAACTCGACGCGGCTGCGGCTCGACCTCGACAACTACGCCTCGTTTTCGCACATCCTGAACGTCCTGCAACAGTGCGGCATCGGTGCGATGCGGCTCGACGAAGGGGTGGATCGCAGGCAGCTGCAGGTGTTCGTCTCGCTGCTGCTCGCCTACGCCGCCAAGGAAGCCAACCCCAACAAGCTGTTCGAGCTGTCGCAGAAGCTCAGCGACGGTGGCGTGTCGCACATCAGCGTCGAGCCGCCGCTCGAAGTCGAAGAGGATGTCGAGGGGAGGAAGAACGGCAGAAGGAAGCGGCGAAGCGGACGTACGCGCGCTCGGTGGCGGTGACCAAGGAGGTCATCAACAGCATCCGCATGGGTCGCACCGCCAATGTGAAGAAGGTGAAGCGCGCGGTGCAGGCGATCGTGGATCAGGTGTTGAACAACGAGTCGTCTCTGGTCGGGCTGACCACATTGCGCGACTACGACGAATACACGTTCACGCACTCGGTGAACGTCTGTATCTTCTCCGTGGCGCTGGGACGCAAGCTCGGGCTCACCAAGCTGCAGCTCTACGACCTCGGCATGGCGGCGTTGTTTCACGACGTCGGGAAGTCACGGGTGCCGCTGGAAGTCCTGAATAAGGAAGGGGGCCTGACCGAGGAGGAATGGCGGATCATGCAGGCCCATCCCTGGCTGGGGGTGTTGACGCTGTTTGGGCTGCGCGGCTATGGCGAAATCCCGTACCGCGGCATGGTCGTGGCCTACGAGCACCACATGAAAATCGACCTGACCGGTTATCCGAAGTCGATCCGCAACCGGCAACTCTCGATCTACTCCAAGGTCATCGCGGTGGCCGACGGGTTCGACGCGGCGACGAGCCGCCGTGTGTATCAGACCGTGCCGATCCAGCCGGATCAAGTGCTCAAAGAGATGTGGGAGAATCCGCGACGCGGGTATGACGCGGTCGTGGTGAAGGCCTTTATCAACCTGATCGGGATTTACCCGGTAGGCACCTGCGTCATTCTCGACACCTACGAAGTTGCGCTCGTGCACACCGCGAACCCCGACGTTGCTCACGTCCACCGGCCGGTGGTGCGCCTGGTCACCACGCCGGACGGCGCGCTGCTGACCCCCGGAACAATCGTCGATCTCTCGGAGAAGGACGCGAACGGGAGTTATCCTCGCACCATCGTCAAGGTCACCGACCCTGTCAAATACGGGATCAACGTTAGCGACTACTTTGTCTGAGAATGCGTCCCCCATTGCGGCGCGGTGGCGGGCGCTCGGCAAATCGCGAGCGCTGATTCCGTACCTGACCGCCGGTTTTCCCACCTTCGCTGCGTCGCTCGACGCGATCCAGTCCGTCGCGAGCGCCGGCGCGGACTTCATCGAAGTGGGTGTACCGTTTTCGGATCCGTTGGCCGACGGTCCTACGATTCAACGCACGACGCAGACGGCGCTGGAGCACGGAATGACCGTCCCGCGCGTGCTGGAATTGGTCCGCAAGGCCGACGCTCCCGTGCCCGTCATCATCATGACGTATCTGAATCCGGTTCTCGCCTACGGTGCGCAGCGCTTTGCGCAGGATGCGCGCGAGGCTGGGGCAGCCGGCGTGTTGCTCACCGATCTCCCCGCCGGCGCCGATCCTGCCGTCGAACAGGCGGTCACGGGCAGCTCGCTCGCGCTCATTCGCCTGGTCGCTCCGACTACCGACGATGCCCGGCTCAAGGGCGCCCTCGCCGGCGCCAGCGGCTTCGTGTACCTGATCTCGCGGCTCGGCGTCACGGGCGCGCGCGACACAATGCCGCCCGATCTTGACGCGCAGGTGCTCCGCGTTCGCGCCGCCACGCGCCTCCCGGTGGCCGTTGGATTCGGGATCGGCACGCCGGCGCAGGCGGCCGCGGCCGCGCGTTCGGCAGATGGGGTGGTGGTGGGAAGCGCGCTGATGGATGCGCTGGCGAGGGACGGCCTCTCGGGTGTGCAGCGATTGACCCGCGAGCTGGCCGCGGCGGTGCACGGATGACGGTCGCGCGTTTCGTCGGGGTCTACAGCCAGGCCCTTGCGTGGGCCGGCATTGCGCTGCTCATCGCCGTCCTCGGCGCCGATCACCGCTGGTTGGGACAGATCCCCGAGATCATCGTGCTCTTCGGCGCCGCCGTGGCGCTGCGCGGCTTGTCAGTCCCCCTGAGCAAGTACTCCTATCTCAACCAGACCGCTCTCGTGGGGCTCGCCGGCAGCCTGCTCGTCGGCGTGCCCGCAACCGCCCTGGCCATCGCCGGGGCCACGACCGTCACCGATTCGGTGTGGCAACGCAAGCCGCTGCGCGTTGCCTGGATCAATCTGGGCCGCGAAGTCATCACGCTGGTCGCGGCCTACGGCGTGTATGCCGCGTCATTGACCTGGCTCGACATGCCGAATGGCGCGCCGGTTCTGAGCATCGAGCTCCTGCCCGCGCTCGCGGGGTATGCGCTCGCATATTTCGTGTTCGGCCGGGTGCTGTTCTACTTCACGCTCATCATCCGCGCCAAGCTCGAGCCGGCCGAGCGGCTGATGATCGTGCGCTACGAGGTGATCGCCTACGCGGCGACCCTGCTGGCCGCGACCATCTTCGTCGGCGCGGTGGTCGCCTGGTCGCTCGGCGCCTGGCTCCTCGTGGGCCTCGTGCTCACGTTCCTCGGCCTGCTGCTGAAGCAGATGATCGAAGAGGCGATCTCCGCCGAGGAGCTGAACAAGATCCACGCCATGGAAGCCGTCATCACAGCCAACATCAGCCTCGAAGACTCGTTCCAGCGAATCGAGCGCCTTGCCAACCGCCTCGTGGATTGGGGCGACTTCCGTATCTACCGCCTCCACGATGGCCAATTGACCCTCGTGCACCGCTCGACACGGGGGCGGCAGGGGCGCGGTGAACCGTCGCCGGACACGAAGCACCTCCGCAACGAGGTGGCGACGCACGGCGAGACCGTTGTTATCGACGATGTCACTCGTGACAAGCGCGTCGCGGACGCGCCGCTCGACGTGCAGAGCCTCGTGATCGTGCCGCTTAAGTTCGGCGATCAGATCATCGGGACGCTGGAGCTCGAGCACCACAAGAAGCACTGCTACCGGCGCCAGGACATCCTGACGATCACGACCTTCGCGAGCCAGCTCGCCACCGCCGTGCACATCACCGACTTGCGCCGGCCGCTCGTCGAAACGGTCGAGCGCATGACCCGCCAGCTCGCCACCATCGCGCAGACGGCCGAGGCGTTGAAGAGCGTGGCGTCGGCGGTGGCGCAATCGACCGGGGTCATTCGGGAGGGCGTGCGCCGCGAGGAAGGCGAGGTCTCCGGCGGCCTCGAGGCCACCGAAAGCCTCTCGCAGGTCTCGCGCCGCGTGTCCGATGACGGCGCCGGCGCAGCGCGTGCCTCGACCGCGGCGAGCGACGTCGCCAGCCGCAACCGCACGCAGATTCGCGAGGCCATCGAGCGCCTGGTCGCGCTGAAGGCGTTCGTGGGGGAAAGCTCGAGCAAGGTGCAGCAGCTCGGTCAGACGAGCCGGCGGATTACGGGGTTCATTGCGTCGATCCGCGAGCTCGCCGACATGACCAATCTCCTCTCGCTGAACGCGGCGATCGAGGCCGCACGCGCCGGCAAGCACGGCAAGGGATTCGCCGTCGTCGCCGACGAGGTGCGCCGGCTGGCCGAGCAGAGCGCCAACGCCGCGGCCGAGGCCGGCGAGCTGGTTCAGGACATTCACACTCAGGTCGGCGAAGTCGTGGAGCAAATGCGCCGCGGCCAGGTGAACGTCGGTGACGTCGAGGAGCTGTCGGCCGCCGCGCTCGAAGCCCTGGACGCCATCGTCGTCGCGACCGCGGAAGCGACCGCCCACGCGGGACGCATCACCGCCGCCGCGGGAGAGCAGAATCAGGCGTTCGCGCGCCTGCGCGAGCGCATCAACGCGGTGGCCAGCATCGCCGGGCAGAACCGCGCCCAGGCCGACGACGTGGCTACCCGCGCCGTGCAGGCCGCCGAAGGGCTCACCGATCTCGAGCGCGCCACGCGTGACCTGGAGCAGGTGGCGACGATGTTGCGCGACTTGACGCGAGGTTTTGCCAACGTCAATTGAAAGAGCCTACGTGGCGCTCGGGTCCAACGTAGGCGATCGCGCGGCGCACCTGGCTCACGCGCGGTCCCGGCTCGGCGCGCTCCCCGGCACGCGGCTCGTCGCCGCATCGCGCGTCGAGGAGACGGCCCCGATCGGACCGATTGCGCAGCCGCCGTATTTGAACCAGATGGTGGTGCTCGAAACGTCGTTGAGCCCGGCCGAGCTGCTGGCGTATTGCATCACGATCGAGGCGGAGCGGGGCAGGGAACGCGGCGCGCGGTGGGGACCGCGGACCCTCGATCTCGATATCGTTCGCTACGGCACGCGCTCCGTGCGGGAGCCCGGGCTGACGATCCCCCATCCCGAGCTGCCCAACCGCGATTTCTGGCAGCGGGAAATCGCCGAGCTGGAAGGGGAACATGTCTAGCGTCACCACGCGCGCGTTGCTCGAGATGAAGGAGAAGGGCGAGCGCATCGTCGCACTGACCTGCTACGATGCGTTGTTCGCGCGCCTGCTCGACGCCAGCGGCGTCGACATCCTGCTCGTCGGGGACTCACTCAATCAGGTGCTTGCGGGCGCGCCGTCCACCCTGTCGGCGACGCTCGATCAGATGATCTATCACACGAAGATGGTCCGGCGCGGCACCGAGCGCGCCATGGTCGTCTGCGATATGCCGTTCCTGAGCTACCAGATCTCGCCCGAAGAAGCGTTGCGAAACTGCGGCCGGGCAATGAAGGAAACGGGCTGCAACGCCGTGAAGATCGAGGGCGGCCAGCCGATGGCGGCAACGGTACGGCGGCTCGTCGAGATCGGCATCCCCGTCATGGGCCACATCGGTCTCACGCCGCAGTCGGTGCACGCGCTCGGCGGCTATCGCGTGCAGGGCCGGGAGGACGCCGAGGCTGGACGGCTCAAGGCCGACGCCACGGCGCTGCAGGACGCGGGCGCATTCGCGGTCGTGCTGGAGCTCGTGCCGGCGCCGCTCGCGTCGCAGATCACGAAGTCGCTATCGATCCCGACGATCGGAATCGGCGCCGGGCCGGCGTGCGACGGGCAGGTCCTCGTGCTGCACGACATGCTCGGGCTGAACGACCAGTTCTCCGCCAAGTTCGTCAAGAAGTACGCAGCCTTGGCAGAGGACGTGCGGGAAGCGGCCCGCGTCTTCGCGGCGGAAGTGCGGGAGGGCCGCTATCCCGGACCGGAGCACTCGTTTGGAAAGTGATCAATGACCAATGATCAATGTCCAATGATCGTGGTTATTGATCATTGGACATTGATCATTGATAATTGATCATTCTCCCGGAGGGAGCATGTCGAGGACGGACGACGAAAAGCTTGCGAAGCTCATCAAGAAGAACATGGCCAAGGCCGCAAAGGCAAAGCCCAAAGCGCGCAAGCGCTACGACCCGACGCTGCCGCCGGACACCACGGATGACGATATCGAGCGTCGCGACTTCTTTTCGGAGATGAAGAAGCGCGAGTTCTAGTTGCGCGAGCTCTCCACCATTTCCGAGATGCGCTCGTGGTCTCGCGCCGAGCGCTCTCGCCGCCACACGATCAGTTTCGTTCCTACCATGGGATATCTCCACGAGGGGCACCTGCGCCTCGTGGATCGCGCGCGCGCGCTCGCCGAGCGCGTCGTCGTCAGCATCTTCATCAACCCGCTCCAGTTCGGGCCGGCCGAGGACCTCAACCGGTACCCGCGTGACTTGGCACGCGACCGCCAGCGCGCGGTGGCGCGCGAGGTGGACTGTCTGTTCGTGCCCGACGCCATGGTCATGTACCCCGGTGAGCCGCTCGCCCGCGTCATCCCCGGACCGGTGGCCGACACGCTCGAGGGCGCTGCCCGGCCGGGTCACTTCACGGGCGTGCTCACGGTCGTAGCCAAGCTGTTTCACATTGTCGAGCCCGATGTCGCCGTATTCGGCCGCAAAGACTTCCAGCAGGCGATGCTGGTCAAACGTCTGGTGCAGGACCTCGACTTTCCGGTGACGATCGACGTGGCGCCGACGGTTCGCGAGCTGGACGGGCTCGCGCTGTCGTCCCGCAACACCTATCTGAATTCCGACGAACGGCGCTCCGCGCTCGCACTCTCGCGCGCGCTGCGGACACTGGAACAGACCTGGCGCGGCGGCGAAGCCGATCCCGCCAGACTCCAGCGTGCCGGCCTCGAGGCCATGCGTGTGCCCGACGTCGTGCCCGAGTACTGCGCCCTCGTGGACGAAGACGTCCAGCCCGTGAGCCGTGTGACGGCGCGAACGGTCGTGGTGGTCGCGGCTCGGGTTGGGAAGACGCGGTTACTCGACAACGTCGTGCTGGGCGAGGGCATTGGCGCCGACCCGCGAGTCACGCCGTGAGTTTGCCGGGGTGGGCGGAGGTGTCTGCCCAGCGCCGGGCGCACATCGAGCGCGTGGTCGCGCTGCTCGATCAATGGGCAACGGCCCGGCAGGTCTCGCCGCAGGAGCGGGCGCGGTGGCTGCGCGCGGGCTGGTTGCACGATGCGCTGCGCGACGCGCCGCTGGGAGATCCGCTGGCGCACGGTCCGCTGGCGGCCGCCCGGGCGGCAACAGACGGCGAGCACGATCGGGGCGTGCTCGATGCCGTCCGCTACCACACGGTCGG
>QHTW01000191.1 GCA_003220955.1 Gemmatimonadota bacterium
TCGTTCTTCTCTCCGCCGCCACCTGTGGACTGATTCGTCCTCGGTAGGGCAAGCAGAGGCTCCGGCTTCCATCCCCAAGCAACCCCGTCGGGTCGCTCGGTTCACCAATGTGGGTGCTACGGGTCAGATCGGGTCGCGGACCGACCTTCCGCACTGCACGTCGAGGCACCATTTCGACGTGGCTAGGACAACGCGACTGGCCCTAGCTGTCCGACCCGGCGAGCCTGCTCCCGGATCAACGAGCGCCTGAGCCCTTGGTTGCATCGGCGCCCTCCCCGGAATTTCCGTTCGGACTCGAGTTAAAGGCGTTGTTGAGACGCCAGGTCCCAACCCTTCCCTTCAACCCGCGTGGCATCAATATAGGGGCGCTCAGAAAACGCGCAAGTGCCGATGTTTCTTCGGGTTAGCTCACTTCTGTGTGTATCGTTTGTGGATGCTAACTGATGGTCCTGATACTGATTCCAGCGATCGTCCACATGATGTGGAGTTGTGAATCCACAGCACGCACGTTCCCACATCGGGGTATTTAGCCCTCTACAGCTACCTCACAGTATGCAAACGGCTGGTCTGAGTCGGCCGGGATGAATAGAAAGCCGGCGCCACTCGTCGCATACCAGCCCGCGAGCAGCTGTGTGGAGCGACCGACGGCGGGTTCGGCGAAGAGCGCCTGCGTCCAGCGACGAATGTGACGCAGCTCGGGTGCGCGCCGTGATAAAAGACTCAACGCCGCGCCCAGTCCGTGGGTCGCACGGAGAAAATGCGCCATCGCATGGCCGCGTTGTGCGAAAATGTACGAACGGACTCCCGGCTCATCGTAGAGCAGGGTACCTTCGTACGGATCCGCGGGCGGCGCATCCATGCGCGGACCGAAGTACACGAAGACACGGTTGTCGCCGTCCCTGCGCTCCACGACGACGGCAGCCGAATCCGGGCCGAGGCGCGCGGCGTGCACGAGATCTTCGGCGGCGAGAATGCCGACTTGTGCGGTCCACTCGAGCGCCGCGAGTGCTTGATCGAGCGGTAAGCCGACCGCGTCGTCGTAGGCGATGAGACGCGGTGCTTCACCGGCGCGCTGGAAGAAGTGCGCAAGCGCGTCGGCGCGGTCCTCAAAGGTCCGCATAATGCGGGTAGTTGCGGGAACCGACATGTGAGGATAATAACGGAGCAGGAATTCAACTGTTAGAGGAGTCGAGAGGGATGCTCGCTGGAATAGTGACGGTGATCACGATGGTGGCGATTCCGCTGGAGGTGCAGGACACCGCGGTGCGTAAAGACACGGCGCCGCCGGCGCCGCCGACGATCGAGCAGATCAATTATATGGCGGGATTGAAGACTGCCACGCGCGGTGTGGCACAGATCCGCGACGGGCTGAACCGCGTCACCCGCACCCAGCAGGCCGACTCGCTCACGCGCCGCCGCGCGGCCCGCCGGCTGGGGGGACTGTGCGGCACGGCCCGGACATTCATAAAGAGCGGCCGACCCCGGATGCAACCGAGCGCCTATGCCGACTCGCTCCGGATCCTGGCGAAGCAGCTCACGACGCGGCTGGACTCGCTGACGGCAATGCTGCCGAAATGTGAGCAGACGGCAGGGCGGGATCCCACGGTCGCGAATACTTTGACGACACGGCTCAAGAACTACGACGATGCGCTGGTGGCCTTCCGCACCGCGCTCAAGCCGGACAGCACCAAGGCCGCCAGCCAGCAATAGCTGATGGGCGCTAAGTCACAAAGAGACAATGACTTACGGAACTGGGGGCTGCTTCGCCTCCAACCGCAGTATCCAGAGGCCGGTATTAATGTCCGGCACGAAGATGTTGCCGTCCCGCACGACCGCTCCCCACGCGAACGGCGCACGCCGATGACCGAGCGAATCAACCGTCAAAATCCAGCTCATCTCCCGTCCTTCACGCAGCAGGTCTCCCTTCAACTCGCCTGAGATATCGACGGCCCGCGCGCCTCCCTGATAGTTGCCGAGATAAAGCGTATCGCCCACGACCCAGACGTTGTGGACGCCGCCATCGGTGGGCTCGTACCAGGCGACCTCTCGTGGCTTGGTGATGTCGGAGACGTCGACGACGTGCAGCCGTCCGAAGGTCAGGTTGTTGCCGTCCTGCAAGCCCTTGTACGGATGTGCGGCGTACACCTCGTCGCCGACAAAGACATACCGGCCTTGGCGCCACGCGGTGTGGGTCCCCCGCACGAATCCCTGCCCAAACAGCTGCCAGACGCGCGCGTAGGTGGCGGTCAAGTCGTACTTGAACTGGGAAACGAACTGCGGGTTCGTGGGACTGCCACCCCGCATGCCGTTGCCGACGTCGAGGATCACGAGGCCGTCATTCCAATAGGCGAGATACGCGAGCCCGTCGACGACCATGATGTCGTGGAGATACCGTCCCGCCGCGGTCTGTTCCGTTTGCCAGCGGGCGACCTCCCTGGGGTGCATGGGATCCTGGATGTCGATCACGCGCATCGAGCCCGTGGCGTCGTCGGTGATGTAGGCGTGACCTTTGTACACATACGAGCTGTGCACGCCGCCCGAGACCGTCTGCGTGTACTCCGAGACCGGCTTGGGGTGGCAGGGATTGCTGGCGTCGAATACGACGATGCCGTTCTTCCGATCGGACGCGCCCTCACGCGAGAATACGCCGTATTTGCCGTCTTCGGTCGTCATTACGTCGTTGACGATGCGCGCGTTCGTCATCATGGAATCGACGATCTTCGGATGCGTCACATCGGTGATGTCTATGGCGTAGACGCGATCGGCGATCGTCGACAAGTAGACTCAGCTGCCGGAGGGATGAACCCAGACTTCGGCGGCGCTCATCGTGATCGGCACGCGACCCCGCACCTCGATCCCCCGACCGACCTCCCGCGGCGCCACGTGCACGATCGCGTCGGCCTCTTTGCCCCCGATCGACGCGGTCACCGTGTAGTCCCCCGCGAGCTCCGCGACGAACGTGCCGCTGGGATCGATTTCCGCCACGCCGGCCCCGGCTGTCACGGCCCAGTCGACCGCGACGTCGCCAACGGAACGGCCGGCGGCACCGCGGGCGGTCGCCGTGAACTTCACGACGTCACCCGTGCGCACGTTGGACATCGCCGGTTCCAGCGTGATGCGCGCGACCGTGTTGGGCAGCACCTGCAGCGCCAGGGTCTCCGTTGCGGGCCCGGACGTCGCCGTGATCGTGGTTCGACCGGCGTTCAGGGCACGCAATCTGCCGTCCGTCGTCACGGCCGCCACACGCGGGTTGCTCGAGGTGAAGATCACCGGATCGGAACGACGGTCACCGTGCCGTGAAAAGGCCGCCGCAGATACCGTGAGTCGCGAGCCCGCGACCAGACGTGCGGGCCGTGGATCGAGGTCGATGCGCGCCGGCGGTTCGGGGAGCACGTGGACGAGGGCGGTGCCGAACACCTGACTTCCCGCCACACCGGGGACGTACGCGACAGCGGTAACACGCGAGTATCCTTGATACCCGCCGGTGAATACGCCCGTCGAATCCACTTCTCCTTGCATGGCGTTGTCGTACCAACCGATCTGAGCGCCAGGTACTGGCTGTCCCGCGGCGTCGAGTGCGCGAGCCGTGAACTTTAGTTTGCCGCCGATCGGTACCTCACCACCGGAAGGTTGGACCTCGACTTTGGCGATCTGCTGTGGGACGACTAACGACAGTAACGCTGACAAAAGCATGAGAGCGCTCCATCTGGCAGCTGGTAAAGGGGAATGCGGAGATTACAGGCAGGTTGGCGCTTCCGGAAGTGTTCAAATGCTGTCGCAATACTGCTTGCGAGACTTCGTGGCAGTCGTGATTGACACGTCTCACTACGCTCCATACCTTTGCCCGCGGTTCAAGCATACGTGGCACCGTCACTGGCTGTCTGCGCTTCCGCGAGGACCACATGTCTCGCGGATTTTTGCTTTGAGCCCGTCCCACGCCGCGGTGGCGTAGGTCGTTCCAGTCCGGGGCCGTGCCCCATTGTGCAGAGGTTAGAACAGTATGGCTAAGGGTAAGGTGAAGTGGTTTAACGACGCAAAGGGCTTTGGCTTTATCGCGCAGGAGTCGGGTCCAGACGTGTTCGTCCACTTCACAGCGATCCAGGCGGAGGGCTTCCGAAGCCTCGCCGAGGGCGACAACGTCGAGTTCGACGTCGCCCAGGGTCCAAAGGGGCTGCAAGCGCAGAACGTCCGCAAGGTCTGAGCGGGCAATCCGCTCAGGGAAACGGGCCCGGGTCACACCGGGCCCGTTTGCTTTCCATATATTGGCTCCCATGACGGCCGCCCTCCTCTTCCTGTTCGTGCTTCAGGCACAGCCGGCCGCCGCCCCCGCGGCACGGGCGGCTGCGGCACGACCGTTCGCGTACCGCGGCTTCGCGCCCGGGATGGCCTACCGCGATTTGGCCGCCCGCGCGCGGATGATTGCCCCGGGAGTCGGCGACAACGAGCAGCTGACGTGCCAGACGATGCACACCAGCGCGCAGGTGATGGATTGCGGGGTGAACGTGCGCGACCCCGTCGACAGCGCGCGTTTCTATTTGAGCGCGAATGTCATCGAGGGCCGGACGTCCGTCATCGCGTTGGTCGATTCGGGCGTGGTCGCGTTGGTCAAGCGGCGGCAGGACGATTTGCGCGTCCAGCTCGGCGCACCGCAGCGCCGCGAGCGCAGCACCTGGGAATGGACGAGAGGGCGGCGCTTCATCCGGCTCAGTTGGCGGGGTGGCGCGGGGTGGCCGCGACGTCATGAATCGTATTCGGAATTACCTGCCGAAACCCAAGCCTCGCAGGCCTTAAGCAGCGCGCACGAGATCTTCCGCCAGTTTGGCGATTCCTTGCGCACCAACCAGCTGATCAATCCACCGCGGCGGCAACGCCACCTCGCCGTAGCGCGCTCCGAGCAACGCGCCCGCCACGGCCGCGTTGGTGTCGGTATCGCCACCGGCCTGCGCCAAAGCGACGAGCGCTTCCTCGAGCGTCCGATCGTGCGTTACGAACCAGAACGCGATTTCGACACAGTGCACGACGTAGCCGGCCTCTCCTATCACTGCGATCGGCAGAGCCGACTCGCGTTCCCGCGGCACCCGATGGATGGCGTCGCGCAACGCGCGCGGCGCGCGGTCGCCGATGCGGTGCAGCACTTCCTCGATGAAGTAGATGTTGCCGTGCAGCAGCTCGCGGGCGGCGAGATTCACCGCCGCCGCCCCCCAGGTGCACCGCTCGTCGGCGTGTGTGATCGCGGCCTGCTGCGTGGAAACCCGAATCAGGCGATCGATATTGTCGTGGTAGCGGAGGGCAACGGGGATGCAGCGCATCACGCTGCCGTTGCCCGCGGAACGGCCCGGATTCTCCTGGTTCGCCAGACGACCCGCCTCGAACGGCTCCTTGCCGCGCTCGATCAGCGTGAGCGCCCGTTTGGTCGTGAGGCCGATGCCGCGGCCGTCCACCTTCATCCACTTCACCCAGCGGCGCGCCACATCAGAGGCGTCGAAATCGCGAGAAGCGAGGAGCGATTCGCCGAGCAGGAGCGCCATCGCGGCATCATCATCGTAGGGGGAGTTCTTCGGAGGTGGCGTCAGATCGAGGACGCCGTTGGGAAAGGCCTTTCGGATTGCGTCCGGCGTTCCGAGATGCTCGGTGGGAACGCCGAGTTGATTGCCCGCAACAAGACCAAGCAACGCGCCCCGGGCGCGCGAGATGAGCTGTGGGTCGCCCATTGGGCCACAAGTTAACACCGGTCATGACGCTCGTTTGGGGAATCCCGGCGCTCTACGTCATCCTATCGGTGGTGGTGTGGGCGATGCAGGAGAAGATCACGTTCCCGGCGCCGCGCGCACCGCTGCCAGATCCCATGCAGACCCTTGGATACGGCGAGCGGATCGAGTTGACCATGCACGATGGGACGAAGCTGGTAGGTTGGTATTTGCCGCCGCTTCGCCGCCCCTCGCCGCCTTCCGCCGCCCTCCTCTGGTTCTACGGCAACGGTGAAACGATCGGCGCCATCTGGCCGATCATCCGCGACTTCCGCCCGCCCCAGGCAGCACTGCTGGTGCTCGATTATCCCGGCTACGGGGCAAGCGGCGGACGCATCAGTGAAGCGGGGATCTACGAGGCAGCCGATCTTGCATACGATGCGCTGGTCCAGCGCCCCGACGTCGACCGCCGGCGCGTGTACGTGTACGGACGCTCGCTGGGCAGCGCAGTCGCCACGCATACCGCCGCCACTCATGACGTGGCCGGCCTGATTCTCGAATCCCCGTTCACGAGCGCGCGCGGCATGGCCGCCCGGCATTACCGCATCTTCCCGCGTTTCCTGGTTCGGCTGCGCCTCGACAACATCGGCGCGATGCGGCGCATTCACTGCCCTACACTCGTCTTCCACGGCACGGCCGACATGCTCGTCCCTATCACGATGGGCCGGGACGTCGCCGCGGCGGCCGGTGGACCGGTAGAGTTCGTGATGATCGATGGAGCGGGGCACAACGACACGTACGACATGGGCGGGCAGGCGTACAGGCAAAAACTGGCGGCGTTCGTCAAATAACGACGACGGGTTCCAGGCGGTCCCTTTCCTCCTCGAAGATACGCTGCGCCGCATCGAGCGCGCGGATCACGTTCGGCTGCTCGGGATCAGGAAACTTGCTGCTTGCCGCAACCCGGCCCGTCAGCTTCCGGACCGCGACGAGCGCGCGAGTGACTTCGCAACGGCCGGCATCGGGGTCCGTATGGCCCGCGATCAGGAGCTCCTCGTACAACGGCAGGGCGGCGGGATCGCCGAGCACGTACAGCGACGCCAGGATCTTCGGCGCGAGGAAGCGCCGCAGCATTTCGTCGCCCCGGATCCGCTGGAATAACGCAATCACATCGAGCGCCTGGCCGGGATAGTAGCGCGCCGCTTCGACCGCGGCCGCGACGAACGCATGGTGCGCACCCGGCGTCTGCAGATATTTCGCGAAGAGCGGCCACGCTTCCTTCGGGTGGCGCTCGGCGAGCGCAAGAAACGCGAAATAGCGACGGCCGAGCGGGGCCTGCGTGTCGGCAATAACGGTACGCAGCCCCGCAACGCCCCAGCGCGCGCCGACCAGCGCGGCGGCTGCGGCATGTTGCCACCGCTCGAGCTCCGGCACGCGGAACGTCACGATGTGCGGATCGAGAAACGCGCGGCAGCGCTCCAGCACCGCGAGCAGCCGGCGATCGACTTCCGCCAGCGCCGGCTCGAGCGACTCGGTGTTCGCGCGGCGCGCGAGCGCGAGCGCCTCCCACCCCACCTGTCCGAGACTCAGCTCGCTCCAGGTTGCTTCCAATTCGGCGGCGTCGCGTGCGGCGAGCAGGCGCTCGAGTGCTGCCGCGAAGCCACAGAGCCGCCGAATCGCATCCATGCACGTAATGTGGAAAGCGCGTGGATATTGCGCTATCCCATTCGCAGGCTTAACCTTGCCCGCTCATGCGCTGGTGCCGGGCTTTTCTCGCCGCGACGCTCTCGGTTACCGCCTGCTCCGGTGCCAGCAGCCGTAGACCGATTGCTCTCGGACTCGCTGGACCCTTCTCCCAGCCGCGTGGCGTCTCCATGCGGCGCGCTGCTGAGCTGGCCGTCAAGGAAATCAACGCGCGGGGGGGAATCGGCGGCCAGCCGCTGGCGCTGCGTATCATGGACGACAGCGGCCGCCCCGAAATCGCGATTCGCATCGCGCAGCAGCTTTCCGACGATCCGTCGGTCGTCGCGGTCATTGGCCATCTCAACTCCAGCGCCGCCCTGGCCGCGGGACGGATCTACGGCGAGGCCCGTCGTCCGCTCGTGATGATCTCGCCCTCGGCGTCGAGTCCCGACTTGTCGGGAATTAATCCCTTCGTCTTCCGCGCATGTCCCAGCGACTTGAGCCACGGGGCGCAGCTCGCCCGCTACGCACGCCGCATGCTGAACGCGCGTCGGGTCGGCGTGATTTACCTCGACGACGACTACGGCCGGGGCCTGCGCCTCAGCTTTGCGAACGAGTTCAGGCGGTTGGGTGGCAACGTGATCGAAGAGGACCCGATGCTCGCGACGACGCCGAGTCTCGAGCCGTACCTGTCCCGGCTGCAGCAGTCGGGTGGCGTCGATGCCCTCATGCTCGCTACCGATCTTGGCGGTGCAATGATTGCGCTGCGGGAGATGGGGCGGGCCGGGGTCCACTGGACGACGCTTGGCGGCGACGCGCTCAGCGGCATAGAGAAGAACGGTCCGTTGGCCGAGGGCGTCCGGATGTCCGTCGCCTACCTCGTGGACCAGGCGGGGGACCGGAACGCGCAGTTCGTCGCGGCATACGCGCGCGCCTACCCGGGGGAGCGGCCGGACCATCGCGGCGCCACGACGTACGACATCGTCTACCTGCTCGCCAGCGCTCTGCGGGACGCCGGTCCCGATCGCCGGGCCGTTCGCGACCGCCTGGCGCGCGTCGGCAGCGATCTGCCGGCGTTCGAAGGCGTGACCGGCAGGATCGCGTTCGATACGCACGGCGACGTCCCGGCCAAGTCAGTCATCATCGGGACGGTGCGGGAGGGACACCTGATCCCGGAACCAGGCCAATGAGCTCGGTCGACACGATCCGGTGGCGGATCATCCTGGGGCTCTCCGGCCTGCTCGCCGGGTTGGTAGTCGCAGCCGTGGTCGGCGTGACGGGGCTGGCGACGCTGCGGACGTCCCTGGCGCTCGAAATCGAGCATCTGCGCGCGTCGAGCGAGATCGGCAACGGCCTGGTCATCGCAGTGTTCGACGAGATCCGCGCGGCTGAGCAGGCGCGCGACCAGTTTCAGAGTGCGGCCGACACGGCCTTCAGTTACCAGAAGCGGCTCGACGCGCTTTCAGGCCTGAGCGAAGCCGAGCGCATCACCGTGAACCGCATCAAGCAACTGCAGTCGGAGATCCACGTCGCCTACTCCCTCGCGCATGCCGAAACCGACGTGGGCCACACGCGCGACGCGCAGGCGCTGATGGTCGGGGTACGCGCGCCGGTAACCGAATTGTCGCGGCTCGTGCGCGACCTCTCGGCGCGGCAGTCGGACAAGGCGGGCGCCGCGGGCGAACGGTTGGGGGCGCTCGCGCTCCAGCGCCAGATCGTGCTCTGGCTGGTCCTGATCGCCACCGCCATCATCGGCACCCTGGTCGGCATCTTCACGCTGCGGTGGGTAGAGGGCCCGCTCATCCGTCTGGTGACGGCGGCGGAGCGATTCGGCAGCGGCGATCTGCGTCCCGTGACGACGGGGCGAATGCCGCGCGAATTCCAGGTGCTCGCCGACGCCATGCGCCTCATGGGCGAGAAGCTGCGGGGCATCGTCGCCGAAGTCGTCGGGGCGGCCGACAAGATCGCGGCCGCGGCGAGCGATCTCTCGGCGATCAGTGAAGAGCTGGCGGCGTCGTCGAGTCAGGTGTCCAGCGCCATGCTGGAGATCTCGAGCGGCGCGGAGAATCAGCGCAACGAGCTGAACGCCACCCAATCCGCATTGGAACAGCAACGGAAGACGACGGCGGAGATGGCCGACGCGGCGTCCCATGTCGCGCGGCTGGGCGAGGAAATCCGCACCGTGGCGGACCGCCATCGCAACGACATCGCGGCCGCGGGGAATACGCTCCTGGACGTCCGCGAAGTCGTGCGCACGACCGGCGCGGAGGTGACGCAGCTGGCCGAGCAGAGCACGGCCATCGACGATTTTGTGGACCTGATCAAGCGAATCTCCTCGCAGACGAACCTGCTGGCGCTGAACGCGGCGATCGAAGCGGCACGCGCCGGCGAGCACGGGCGGGGCTTCGCCGTCGTCGCCGAGGAGGTGCGTCAGCTGGCGGACGAATCCTCGCGCGCCGCCGAGGACGTCGCGCGTACCACGCGCGTGATTCGCGAACAGGTCGAGGGGGTCACCGCCACCATGGCGGTCGGCCAGGCGAAGGTCCGCGGCATCGAATCGGTCGCCGAGGGCGCCGCCCGCGGGCTCACCGAAATCGTCGCGTCCATCGCGCAGGTCGAACAGGCCGCCGGGCGCGTGACGCGGGCGGCGCACGAGAATCGCGGCGTCACCGAGCAGCTGGGGGCGCAGGCGCAACACGTCGTCAGCCGGGCGGTCTCGCACGCGTCGAGCGCCGAGCAGGTCACGGCGGCGACGCAGCAACAAGGAGCGTCCACCCAGGAAATGGCAGCGGCCGCCGGAGAGCTGCTCCAGGCGGCCGAGAAACTGCGCGGGTTGGTCCGCGGCTTCCGGATCTAGCGGTGGCTTTTCTTCTTCTTGGCCGGGGCCTTCTTCACAGCGACCGGCTTCTTCTTGCGCAGCCCCTCTTGCACTTCCGCGAGTACGCGGTCCCCTTCGTCGGGCCCGATGAGCCCGCGCCGCACGGCGTAGCGGACCAGCTCTTCCGCATCTTCAGGCGTAAAGTCGGCCAAGCCGGCCGCGCTCCGCATCGCCTTGATGAGCGCGTCCGCCACCGGACTGCGCAAGACGCTGGCGATGCCGGGAAGGGCTTCGAGTAACGACGAGATTTGCGAACCACCGAGCTCTGCTGGCATGACAGGGGCGGTTAAGGTGGCGGCAAGGTACACGACCCCCCCGAACCCGTCAAGAATTGACGGTTACCGGCTTCCTTCGGGGAAGTGCGTCACGACCAGGGTAGTATAGATTTCACCCCGAGGGGAGTCGCCGTGGGCAGACGGGGGATCAAGGAGTATCGGGCGCCGGAAGCGTTGGCGCTGATCGCAGCAGACCGAGCGCATGAGCCACTAGTGTGCCCTTCGTGCGGGACTCGCACGATCCAACGTTCTCCGCGGCGCCGCGGCTTGCGACCCGGTGAGCTGTTCACGTCGGAACGGATCACACTCACGTGCGCGGCCTGTAGCCGCCACGCGTTCTACATCACGCGGGGGATGGAGCCGCCGCGCGACGCCACCATGGATCCAAGGAGCATATGAGGGAGAGTACCCGTGGCTGGTGACGCCATACAGATGATGGGGACCGTCACCGAAGTTCTGCCGAACACGACGTTCCGCGTAAAACTCGAAAATGGACATGAAGTCTTGGCGTACGTGAGCGGGAAGATGCGCAAGAATTACATTCGCATCTTGCAGGGCGA
>QHTW01000192.1 GCA_003220955.1 Gemmatimonadota bacterium
CGTGTGCAACGCATACGGCTCGTCGAGGCGCTGGCCGTTGCGAGTGACGGTGTCGTGGACCATCTGCAACGTGTCGCCGGGCATGCCGATCAGGCGTTTCACGATGTTGAGATCGGGAGTCGAGTCCTCCACCGACCGGAACACGATCACCTCGTCCCGGTGTGGTGTCCCGAAGGCCGGGAGCCGGCAGCAGTGAATGCCGATGAGCGGTATCTCGAGCTCGCCGCCGAACGCCGCCTTGTTGACGAAGAGGAAATCGCCGACGAGCAGCGTGTTCTCCATGCTCGCCGACG
>QHTW01000193.1:0-10546 GCA_003220955.1 Gemmatimonadota bacterium
TCGATCTTCTCGATGAACTGGTACGTCGCGCCGCGGTGGCTCTTGATCTTGTGCGCCTCGTCCACGATCACGAGGTCCCAATGATGCCGCAGAATCTCCTCGGCGTGCCGGCGGGAGCGCGCGCGGTCGTGCGACACGATCGCGCGGGTAGCGCGCTGCCCCCCCCAGTCGTCGGGATCCGTCGGGGTCTCGAAGTGCTGAAAGAATTTCTCCTCCAGCTCTCCCTGCCACTGACCCACCAACGATGCCGGCGTGAGGATCAGCGTGCGGCGGGCCAGCCCGCGAATCGCCAGCTCCCGGTAGATGATGCTCGCCTCGATCGTCTTGCCGAGCCCGACTTCGTCGGCGAGGATCGCGCGGCCGCCCATCTGCCGCAGCACCCGCTGCGCGACGTCGATCTGGTGCGGCAGCTCCTTGATGGCGTGCCCGCCGAGCGTGATGAGCCGGTCGAAGCCCGGGACGAGCGCGACGTGCTCCGCCTCGCGCCGCAGCTCGTACCAGGCGCGCGGCGCGGACGGAGCGTCGAGCTGCCTGGCAAAGAGGTCCAAAGAGCGTTCGTCGACCGACCACACCGGGACAGCTGTATCGGGCATTTGCCGCAGCGGGAAGAGGGGCCGCAATATTCAATTCGCGGCCGCAGGGCGCCAGCGTCACACCCTGAAGGGTGCTTTAGCCTGTGAAACGGGGGTTACACTGCGAACGTTTTCCGCACTCCCGCCGCGTACACCTTCCACGGCACCACACTCCGCAGCCGCGGCAACCACGTCGCCTGGGCGCCAACACGGTACCGCAGTCTCGGAGACTTGCTGTCGACAATCTGGAGCACGCGCCGCGCCACCTGCTCCGGCGGGATACCACTCGCCAGGGACTGACCAAACTTCGCGAGCATCCGCTTCCGCGTAGCGCTGTACACGGGGAGCGCCCGCTCGGCCTCCGGCGAGGCTTCGCCGATGGGCGTGTTGACGAAGCCGGGCTCGACGAGGCTCACAGTGATGCCAAATGGTCGGACCTCGTACCACAGCGACTCGGAATATCCCTCGAGCGCGAACTTGCTTGCCGAGTAGAAGGCACTGAATGGAATGGCGGTGTTGCCGGCAAGCGAGCTGATGTTGATGATCTTGCCCGCACCCGCGGCCCGCATCCCGGGAAGCGCCGCGTTCACCATGCGCACGGCACCGAAGAAGTTCGTCTCGAGCTGCGCCTTGGCCTCGTCCACACTCGTCTCTTCCGCGGCGCCCGTGATCGAGTAGCCCGCGTTGTTGACGAGCACGTCGAGCCGGCCGGCCTTCGCCATGACCTGCTCGACACAGGCCCGGACCGAGTCGTCCGAGCGAACATCGAGCGCGAGCATCGTAAAGCCGTGGGCTTTTGCGAAATCAGGCTTGCGGGCGGTCCCGAATACACTGAATCCATGCTCGGCCAGCAGCCGCGCGGTCGCCTGACCGATACCTGAGGATGCGCCGGTGACGAGAATCGTCTGAGACATAAATCGCTCCGGAAGGTTGTCCGTCATTGACTCCATTTTAACCGTCGGGTGAAGCCGCTGGAACGGGCGCGCTGACGGGCGTATTATTACCGCGCCGCCACATCCTTCACCTCGAGAGCTCTGGTCCATGATCGTTCGAACGTCTGATTCACGCTGGCTCGCCGGCGCCGCACTCGCGCTCGCAATNNNNGGTCGCCCTCGTCGCCTTCACCACCCCAACCGACCCTCGCGTTCCACCCTCGCTGCTCGCCGGCCTCTCCTGGCGCAACATCGGCCCGTTCCGCGCGGGGCGCGTGTCCGCCGTTTCGGGCGCCATCGGGCAGCCAGGCGTGTTCTACGCCGGCTTCCCCCTGGGCGGCGTCTGGAAAACGACGAGCGCGGGCGAGACCTGGTACCCGGTCTTCGATTCGGTGAAAGAAGTCTCGTCCGTCGGCGCCATCGCCGTGGCACCCTCCAACCCCGACGTCATCTACGTCGGCATGGGCGACCTGATTGCGGGCGGCGGCATCAACGAAGGCAACGGCGTCTACAAGTCCACCGACGCCGGACGCACCTGGCAACATGTCGGACTCGACCTTACGAAACAGATCCCGTCCATCCTGGTGGACCCCAAGAACCCCGACATCGTGCTGCTCGCCGCGCAGGGCGACGTGCACAAGAAGAGCGACACCCGCGGCGTCTATCGCTCCACTAACGGCGGCCAAACCTGGACCAAGACGCTCTACCTGGATGACTCGACCGGCGCGCAAAAGATCGCCTCGGCCGATGACCACCCCGAAGTCATGCTCGCGACGACCGTCCGCCATTGGACTATGCTCGCCACGGGTCTGCCGCGCTTCGGAGCCCCGGGCATCGCAGGCGGGGGCGGCGCGGGCGCGCAGAACGCTCCCACACAGACGCACCTCTTCAAGTCGACGGACGAGGGATCACGGGCGGCGGTCTGCCGCGACTCGCCGGCCGCACGTCAGTCGCGATCGCGAACAACACGAACGCGCAGCGGATGTTCCTGATCCAGAACTCCGGCCTGTATCGCTCCGACGACGGCGGCGGCACGTGGCGGCAGATGGACTCGACCGACACGCGCATCCGGAATGGGCAGGGCGGCTACAATTGCGGCGTCTACGTGGACCCCAAGAACCCCGACATCGTCTACACCGTCAACACCGCGAGTTATAAATCCACGGACGGCGGCAACACGTTCACCGGCTTCAAGGGCGCGCCCGGCGGCGACGATCCGCAGCAATTGTGGATCGATCCCACCAACGGCCAGCGCATGTTGTTCGGCTACGATCAGGGTGCCATCGTCACGCTGGACGGCGGACAGACGTGGTCGTCGTGGTACAACCAATCGACGGAGCAGGTCTATCACATCGCGGTCGACAACTCCTGGCCACCCTTCGTTTACGCGTCGCAACAGGACGCGGGCGCAATTCGCACTCGGCTGCGCGGCAACCAGGGCGCCATCACGCCGCTCGACTGGAACCCCGTGCCGGGCTGGGAATGGGGCAGCGAAGCGCCTGATCCGCTGAACCCGAACATCGTATACGCGAGCGGGATCGGCGTCTTCAAGATCAGCTACCCAAGCGAGCAGTGGATCGATGTCAGCCCGCAGCTCGATCTCGCAGCCGATCGCGTTCGCGCCGTGGAATCCGCGCGAGCTCGTCGCGGCCTTTCAGTTCGTGATGACGTCGATCGACGGCGGCGCGCACTGGGTAAAGATCTCGCCCGACCTGGGCTATCCCAAAGACACCGTGCCCACGCCGGACAGCCTGCGCGGCAAGCCCGGGCTGCTCGTGGGCGGCACGATTCAGTCGATGGCGCTGTCGCCCGTGAAGCGCGGGGAGATCTGGGTTGGCACCAACACCAGCCTCATCAAGCTGACGCAGGACGAGGGCAAGACCTGGCAGGATGTGAGCATCCCGAACCAGCCGGGCGACGTGCTGGCGATCGAAGCGTCGCACTTCGACGCGGGCGAGGCGTACGTCGTCTTCTCCTGGCACGCGAGCGGTGACTTTACGCCCTACGTCTATCGCACGCGCGATTACGGCAAGACGTGGACGCTGATCACGAACGGCTTCGCGACGGGACAGCCGAGTGGCTCGTTCGCGCGGGTGGTGCGAGAGGATCCGAAGACGCGCGGGCTGTTGTTCGCCGGCACCGAGAGCGGCATGTACGTCTCGTTCGACGACGGCGACCACTGGCAGCCGCTGCAGCTCAATCTTCCCAACACGTCGTGCCGCGATGTGGTGATTCACGGCAACGACCTCGTGCTGGGGACCTATGGCCGCGGGATCTGGGTGTTGGACGACATCTCCGCGCTGAGGCAAATACAGGGCGGCAGGGGCGGCAATGGCGGCACGACTCTCTTCGCGCCCGGGGAGGCGGTGCGTGTGCGCCGCAATGTCGGCAACGACACGCCGTTTCCGCCGGAGGTGCCGCACGCGCTGAATCCGCCGGACGGCGCGATCATTTATTACTCACTGGCGACGAAACCCGCGGAAGCGATCACGCTCGACGTGCTCGACGCCGCGGGAACAGTCGTGCGACACATGACGAGTGGTCCCGTCGAACCGGTAAAGGAAGCCGCGCGGCCACCTGAGCCGAATTTCTGGATCGCGCCGCCTTTCCAGCTGCCGGCCGTGGCTGGTGGCAACCGGACGAACTGGGATCTGCGGGCCGACGCGCCGCCCGCGTTCACGCACACGTTCGAGATCAACGCCAACCCCGGACTCACGTTGCCCTCGCCTATGGGGCCGCTGGTGCCGCCGGGCGCGTACACACTGCGGCTCACGGTCGACGGCAAGACCTATAGCCAGCCCATCACGGTGGTGAACGATCCGCGCTCACCAGCCACGGCGGCCGACGTGCGGGCGCAGTACGCGCTCGAGACCCGCGTCGTGGCCGCGATGCAGGCGGCGTGGGAAGGCTATCAGCGCGTGGCGGCCACGCAGCCGCTCGATTCCACACTGGTGGCGGTTGGCGGTGATCCCGCCGGTGGACGCGGCTTCGGCGGTTTCCGGCCCGGCGGGCCTCCACCGCCAACGTTCGTGGGGGTCAACGGGACGCTCGGCCGCCAACTGAACGCGCTCGAGACGGGTGACCTCGCTCCCACCCCGGCGATGCAGGCGGCGTATGCCGTGGCGTGCAAAGATCTGGCGAAGGCCGTCACGACGTTCAACGCGGTGGTGGCGCAGCATCAGCTCACGCAGGCACCACTCGCGGCGCCGCGCTGCGGAGGCTGAAGCCGTTCGAAACGCAGCGAGGCTCGGTTCGTAGGACGAGTCAACCATGACCGCGCCGATCAGCGCCGAATTTCTCGCTCTCCAGGAGCTGCTCGCCGGCCGCTATTCGATCGAGCGGGAGCTCGGGCGAGGCGGTATGGGGATCGTGTTGCTCGCCCGGGACGTGGCGCTCGACCGCCCCGTCGCGATCAAGCTACTACCGCCGCACCTCGCGTCGCGCCCCGACGAGCGGGAGCGCTTCCTACAAGAGGCGCGGACCGCCGCGGGACTCGCGCATCCGAATATCGTGCCGATTCACCTGGTCGAGGCACACGGGGATCTCGTGTTCTTCGTGATGGGTTTCGTGGACGGCGAGACGCTGCGCGAACGCGTCGAGCGGGGCGGCCCGCTCCCGCCTCGCCTGGCGATGAAACTGCTGCAGGAAGTGGCGTGGGCGCTGGGCGCCGCGCATCAGCGCGGCGTGATTCACCGCGACGTGAAGCCCGACAACATCATGATCGAGCGCGCGACCGAACGCGCGGTCGTCACCGACTTCGGGATCGCGCTCGGCAGCCAGTCGGTCGCAAGCGACGGCTCGGTGACCGGGACCGCGCGCTACATGAGTCCCGAGCAGGCGTGCGGCGAGCCGGTCGACGCGCGCAGCGACCTGTACTCGCTGGGCGCCACGTTCTTCTACGCTCTCACCGGCCGGGCACCATTCGAGGCCGCAAACGCGCCCGCGATTCTCACGAAACACGTCTACGAAATCGCTCCCCTAGTCCAGACACTCCGGCCCGAAGTGCCCGCCAAACTTGGCAGCGTGGTCGACCGGCTGCTCCGCAAGGCGCCGGCCGAGCGCTTTCAGACGGCGGACGATCTCGCGCGGGTCGCGGGCGAGCTCGTGGGCCGAGACTTTCGCGCCCCGCCGCTGCTGCGAGCCTTCGTGCGCAACGCGCAAGTCTCCACCCTGGTCTTGTTGGCGTCGGTGCTCGCTGGGAAAGGGACGGGGATCATCGGCGCGATCCTCCTCTTCCAACTGGTCGTCGTGGCGCGCCGACTCCTGAAGGATGGCTACACGTTCGGCGACATCCGGGCGGCCCTGCTTGCCGAACGGCAGGTGCAGCAGGAGGAAGACGAAGCCATCAAACGGCGCCGCTGGTTCCTGCGGCTGGACTCGTTGTGGTACCGGATCTGGGCCGGAAGAGCCGGACGCTCGTTCTTCTGGCTCGCTGGGTGGGGCCTCAAGGCGACTGCACGCCCGGCCCTCCCCTCAGTCGAGCGGACCGAGCTTGTGCTGGGACGCTCGGCGCTCGCCGCTTATAACGCGCTGCCGGAACAGGAGCGGCGCCAGGCGCGAGATCTTCCAAACGTGGTCGAGCGACTGGAAACGGGGACCGAGGCACTCCGGGCGCGAGGCGACACGGGTAAGTCGCTCACCGAAGCCGTGGCCGCGCTCGAACACCTGCGCCTTGCTCTCGTGAAGCGCCAGTCCGGCGTGGGGGTGCCGTCCGATCTCACGCTCGTGCTCGAGCGCGCCCGAGCTATCGGGGAACACGTGGACCGCCGGCTTGCGGCGGTGGCTGAGGTGCAGGCGCTCCTCGAGTAGAGTGACAAGAGTCACGAGCGCTCAGGCCAGACGTTCCCCTCAACCTTGCGGCCATAGACTGATGTCTCGTATCCTGAGATAACTTCACCGCAGCACAGGCGCCCGGATACGGAGGACCGTGAGACGAACTCTCCGGCCGAAGGCGCCCAAGCCGATCCATATTCTACTCGCTGACGACCATTGGGCGGTTCGCGCCGGTTTGCATGCGTTGCTCGATCGCCAAGCCAACCTCCGCGTCGTGGGTGAGGCGGCTACTGGAGAAGAAGCGCTCAAGCAAGCCCGAGCCCTGAAACCGGACGTCGTGTTGATGGACCTCGTCATGCCGGGCATGGGCGGGCTCGAAGCCATGCGCCGCATCGCCGCCCTCCATGCCGGCACGAAGATTCTCGTGCTCAGCGCTTACCTCCAGGAGGACAGGCTGCTCGACGTGCTCGCGGCGGGCGCCAGCGGCTTCGTGAGCAAAGGAAGCCCGGTGGAGAACCTCACGCGGGCGATCCGCAGCGTCGCGCAGAATGAGGTCTTCCTCGACCCGAGTGCGGCGAGAGTGTTGGTCGAGCACGAGAAACAGCCGCGTGCGAAAGGGAAAGGCGCCCTGAACCGGCTCAGCATGCGGGAGCGCGAAGTCCTCAAGCTCACCGCAGAGGGGCACAGCTCGAGCGAAATCGGCGCGCTGTTGCATCTCAGCTCGAAGACCGTGGACACCTACCGCGCCCGCATCATGAGCAAGCTGGGCCTGACGCACCGCTCGGAGCTCGTCCGCTTCGCGCTGCGATCGGGCGTCCTTAAGATCGAGTAGTTCTTCCCGACGCACGTCGGCGGGTTGTTCCCCACAGGCGACCGCGAATTTTCCCGACAGACAACAGACCTCCTGCTCGCTACGCTGCCAGTATCGATGCGCGCCCTGGAGACATAACGAGGGAGGATACCATGAAGCGCATACTTTTCTTGACACTCGCAGCGGCATTCTTCACAAGCTGCGAGCGGACTACCGGGCCGGCGGCGAAAGACGCGCCAGCCTTCGCGTCGACCGCTGCGACGACGACATTCAGCGGGGATGCGACCGTGCTCCGGGCCAGCGTGCTGGGCCTGGATCCGATCGTGGTGGGCGAGGCGGGCCCGCTGCCCGAAGCGGGAGGTGCCGAGGAATCGACACTGCTGTCGATCAGCCGGGACGAGACCCTCGGCCTCCTCTCGGCTGAAGTCGGGCACGCCGCGGTGGTGGCTCAAGGCAACAGCAGCAGCGCGGAAGCGTCCGTTGCCAGTGCGACCCTAACTGTGGCGGGCAATACCATTCAGGCCGATCTGCTGCGGTCGCAGGCACAGGCGACTTGCGATGGCGCCGGACAAGCGAGCGCGAGCGGGAGCTCGGAGCTTGCCGGGCTGGTCATCAACGGCCAGGCGATCACGGTGACTGGTCAGCCCAATCAAACGGTGGACCTGCCGGGCTTGAGAGTCGTGATCAATGAGCAGTCCGGGTCCGCGAGCGGCAATCGGTCGGATATCACCGTCAACGCGCTGCACGTGACGGCGTTCGACCCCCTCACCGGCCAGACGCTCGCCGACGTTGTCATCTCGTCGGCGCACGCGGACATCAGCTGCGGCGCCTGCACCCCGCCCGTGGGCGACTTCGTGACCGGAGGCGGCTGGATCACCGGCACGCCGTCGGCAGCTCGCGCGAACTTCGCCGTCGCCGGGGGAATCAAGAATGGTGGGCTCTGGGGCCACTTGACCTACATCGACCACGGCCCCAACGGCATCAAGGTGAAGGGAACGGGCGTAACGTCGTACGTCGTCACGGGTCCCACCTCGCGTCGCATCAAGGGCCTGGCCGAGGTGGATGGCGTGGGCGGCATCGATTACACAGTAGACGTGAGCGACGCCGGCGAACCCGGGCGCGATGACACTTTCTCGATGACGTTGGCGAATGGGTACAGCGCGGCGGGCAAGCTCGCGGGTGGCAACATCCAGTTGCACGCCAAGCCGGCGCCCTGTCCGTGATGTAACCGTGTGCTGAAGCACCGGCTCGGCCAATACACGAGCCCTTAAGGGCTCGCGCCTTCGCCGAGCCGGCGCTTCAGCGCACGGGAAAACGATCCTCCCACCAGTCCTATCACTGCCACGACGATCCCAGTCAAGAATATTTCCCACCGGAACCGCGGTGGATCAGCGCGCGTGAGCGCATAGCGGTAATCGATCATAAATGATAGAAGCACGAGCACGCAGCCAAGACTCACGAGCGCCCACGCACGACGAGACAATCGCACGACGGGGCGGCTCAGTAGCCACAACGTCCCGGCGACCAAACACAGGCTCACGATGAGGGGCGCGAGCACCGGTCCGAGCCAGGGGACGGGAATGAGAAACAGCACGTCCCAGGTAAACAGCGAGGGAGGCCAGCCGATGAAGACCCACAACCAGACGTAATAGAAGATGTCCCACAGACCGAACGCGAGCGCGAAGTAGAGCAATCCTTCCCACGCGTTGCGGCTCGCCACCGCCGCAACCGCGATGAGCATGACGAGCGTCGCCGCTTCGCGGGCGACTTCGATCGCCAAAAGCTGACCTGGGAGCTCGTACTGCAGCACGCTGAGCGGAGCGGCGCCGGTGTGCAGCGCGCGCAGGTACACCACCACCGCCGACTCGACGGCGGCCATCGCGATGCCAAAGAGCGCCACCCAGAGCGTGCGCCTCATAACTCAGAATACAAAAGCCGGAGAGCTTTCGCTCCCCGGCTTTCTTGCGCAGCGACAATCCGCGATGTCACCAACTCAGCCTGCACCCTCCCCCGTTGGCGTTGACCCAGTTCTGCTGCACCAGGAAGTCCTTCGTGCCGATCTGCATATTCGCAGTCGAGCCGTTCGCGGTGGTGTAGGTCGTGCCGAAGTTCCACGCGCACTTGTCGGCGTTCTCGTTGCCCGAGTTGTCGTACCAGGCATCGAGGTCTTCGTCGGTGTTGGTCTCTTCGGTCTCGTGTGCCAGGGTGTTGACCTCGGCGTCGGCGGCGGCGTCGTTGTTGGGCGAGCCCGAGAGAGCGTTGCAGTCGAAGAAATCGATGTCGTGCGGCATGGCGGCATATTTCACGTCATTGCCGTTCCAGGTGAAACACCAACCCGAAGCCGCCGCCGAGGTTGACGAACTGATCGCTGAAGATCACGTACAGCGTGCTGGGGTCGTAGGTGAGCTGGCCGTTCGTGAAGCCCGCAATGATCTGATTCTGCATCTGCAGATCGGTGACGGGCACGACGGGTAGTGGCACGTTGGTGTTGGACGCCCAGAACTCGGTGTAAGTGACGCTGTTCTGAATAGCGGTGCCCGCGCTGTCGGTGTAGGTCGTGTTGATGTTGTAGTAGGGCGACCCCCCGAGGTTGTTCAGGAAGTAGCCGATCACCGACCCGTCGGCCGAGCCGGGCCCGGTCGTGCCTGGGGCGGGCCCGCCCGCGTAAATCGTGTTGCTGGACCAATAGATCGCGGCGACCTTCTGTGCGAGGATGACGGGACCGCCGTGATAGTAGATGCCGTTGTCCACCGTGGGCGCCTGGGGCCCCTGTGCGGGTGCTGAGCCGGGGCGCATGTGTCCGATGAGCGGCATGATGTGGATGTGCGAGGTCTGTGCAAAGCCGGGCGGTGGCGAAGCGTTGGGTGCGTTAGGCGAATCGTGGCTACATGCCGCGATCGCGAGGGTGATTACGGTGGCGACGGCGCAGCGCTTCACGGACTCCTCCTGGATCGGATGAATGACACGCGTGCAACGCCGATGCCAGGGGTGATGAGGCCAATTCCGAGGGCGGAATGTCGACCGAGCGCGGCAGGTGGGGCGTGATTCCCACGGAACCTGCGCTCCAGTGTGTAACGTTGACGGACGCCCGTATCAATAAACTGCCGACTGGATCCTAAGGACAATGTCTTGGCGAGCGCAGGCTTTAGCCTGTGAAAACACGAAAGCCCGCCCGCTAAATCGCGATCGTACCCTGTAAATACAGCCGCGCCTGCCTTGCGATCTTCACACGGTCACCCGCCAATTCGCAGCGCAGCTCTCCGCCGCGCGGACTGAGCTGCCGAGCCCGCAGCGCCCGCTTGCCGTGTCGCGCCGCCCAATAGGGCGCCAACGTGCAGGTGATCGATCCAGTCGCCGGATCCTCCGGAATGCCCACGGACGGGGCGAAGAACCGCACCACGTAGTCGCAGTCGCCCCCTCCGTCGCCCGGCGCGGTCACGATCGTGCCGCCGTTCCCG
>QHTW01000193.1:10738-11135 GCA_003220955.1 Gemmatimonadota bacterium
GAACCAGTCGCCCTTGCGCGTCGCCCTCAGCTCGCCACTGCGCGTCTGGAATCGCACCGGCCAGGTTTCGTGCCCGCGCCGCAAGCACAGTCGCGGTCGCCAGTGTCGCGTGCCCGCAGAGATCGTCCTCGACCAGCGGTGAGAACCAGCGCAAATCGAACTCGGCGGTGCCGCGCTGCACGACAAACGCCGTCTGTGAATGGCGGTTCTCGGCAGCGATCTGGAGCATCGTCCGGTCAGGCGGAAAGTCCGAAAGAATGCACACACCGGCCGGATTGCCCGCGAATAGCGCGCTGGTAAACGCATCGACGTGGTAATACGGGATCGACGTCACTCTTCAATTATACAGCGGCTGGCCTCCACACCCTGAAGGGTGTGCTCGGCGAGCGCTGTCCTT
>QHTW01000299.1:0-2203 GCA_003220955.1 Gemmatimonadota bacterium
GAGCATCTCGTGCTGCGATTGCGCCGCGAGCTCAAGGACACGAGTGCCTTGGGCGAGTATGGCGCGAGGGCCATCCACGGCGCCCTCGCCGCTCGAGGCCACCCCCGAGTGCCGTCGGTGCGGACGATCGGCCGCATCCTTGCGCGCCGTGGAGCCCTGGACGCCGGACGCCGGATCCGCCGCCCGCCGCCGCCGCCCGGGTGGTACCTCCCCGACGTGGCCGGGCATCGAGCGGAGCTCGACAGCTTCGACATTGTGGAGGGCTTGGCGCTCGCCGGCGGCATCCGTCTTGAGGTGCTCACCGTCGTGTCCTTGCACGGCGGGTTGCCCGGCTCCTGGCCGCGACCGCTGGTGACGGCGAAAACCACCGTCGCGGCGCTCGTGGAGCACTGGCGCGCCTTCGGGCGGCCGGCCTACGTGCAATTCGATAACGACTCCGTCTTCCAAGGGGAGCACCGGGGGCGGGACACGCTCGGCCGCGTCGTCCGGACCTGCTTGCAGCTCGACGTCACTCCCGTCTTCGTGCCGCCTCAGGAGAGCGGCTTCCAGGCCGCCATCGAGAACGTCAATGACCGCTGGCAAGCCAAGGTCTGGGCCCGCTTCCACCATGATTCGCTCCGCGCCCTCCACGAACGCTCCCGGCGCTATATCCGTGCCTACCGTCAGCGCGCCGCCGATCGTATCGAGGCCGCTCCTCCACGGCGTCCGTTTCCGGGCGACTGGGAACCTGATCTCCAAGCTCGGCCCGCCGGCGTGGTGATCTTCCTCCGTCGCACCTCGGAGGCCGGCACGGTGCGCTTCTTGGGTCGCCACTTCGAGGTAGATGCCTCCTGGCCCCAGCGCCTGGTCCGCTGCGAGGTGCATCTCAGCACCGAGACCATCCGTTTCTATGCGCTGCGCCGACGGGAGCCCAATCACCAGCCACCCCTCAGCGAGGTCTCCTATGTCTTCCCCCGCAAGCCGTTTCGGGGGTGACCGAGAGGTTATGACACTTCCTTTCGAATCGTATCATCTCCGACCGAGAGGTCATGACACCTGGCCGCTTACCGGTTGATCCGAGTTTCGGACGCCGCTCCTCGACGAGCCGGTCCGGGCTCGCTCAATACGCGATGTTCCCGGCGGCGGTGAACGCCCAGTGCCGGCCAATGAATCCCTTGCCGAAGCGATAGCCGAGCGCGAACTGCCCGACGTCGGTGATCGTCAACCGTGTGGGGCCGAGGCGCAGGGCGAGCCCCGCGTCCCCGCCGATCCGTGTCGGTTCGTCGGCGTACCAGGCGCCGCCGTAGTCCAGAAATGGTGCGAGCCCTACGCCAAAGAGCCCCCACACCTCGTCCTTCACAACCAGGCGGTCTTCGGCCGCGAGCCAGACCATGCGGGTGCCTGTGAAGGCATGGGCCCCGAACAGGCGCGGCCCCTTGCTGTCGCGCCACAGGTCGAACTCGTCGCCCTGCTTCGGCCCTCGCAACACGCCGCCCTCCACATGGAGGATGAGAGACTGGCGCGGCAGGTTCTGGCTCACCACCGTGGCGCTCGCGATCACGCGGCCCGAGTCGGCGCCCGCGCCGGTCAATACGCCGGCCGCCTGGCCGCGGAGCACGGCGAATCCGCCGCTCCAGATGGCACCGAGTTGTCCGCTCACCTCCGGCCCGACGCCCGCTCGGCCTGATTCGTACCCCCACGCCCGTGGCGCGGCCCAAACCCCGAGTCGCAGTTGTTGCGAAAGATCTATATCCTCCTTTCGCGCGAACGAGTTGAGATTCTCGAGCACCTGGAAGCGCACGCGCTTCAGCTCGATTCCGGTCCCTACGGTCGCGAACTGGGAGCGGGGGAAAGGCACCGTCGCTGCCAGCGCGAAATCCTCGCGACGCCACGCCGCGCCGAACCAGAGTCGGGCGTAGCTCGAAGCAGTCGTCGCGAGCGCCACGCCGCCCGAGAGACCGACGCGCAGTTCTCGGTGCTGCAGACTGTCCGTGAGGACCCCATCCCGAAATCGCAGCACGCGCTCCCTCGCCGCCGCGCCGTCGGTGCTGAGTGAGCGCGGAGCCACCGTCTCGTAGAAGGGAACGCCGAGGGACCACGTGCCGCTGCGTCCATCCGAAATGGCTTTGTATTGCGTCGACAACACGGTCCGGCGCCCGAACACGCCGGTGCTGCTGTAGCTCACGCTGATGCTGTGTCGATCCGGCGTCTTTTCGTAGCGCCC
>QHTW01000299.1:2213-2506 GCA_003220955.1 Gemmatimonadota bacterium
CGTCAGGGCCGTGCCGGTGCCGATGAGATTCGCCTCCGTGAAGGCCGCGGCCCATAGCACGTCGCCGGCGACGGACGCGTAGTCGAAGTCGGGGATCGTGCTCCAGGCGTCGTCCGTCTCCACCCGGAGGGCCAGGCGCCCCTCCAGCCGAAGGGTGTCGATGCTCACCGCGCGAAAGATGCCCAGCGCTCGGAGCGCCCGCTCGCTCTCAGCCACCTTGGTGGAGTCGTATCGGTCACCGACCCTCACGAGGAGGGCGCGCCGGACTACCCACGCCTGCGTCCGGATATGCA
>QHTW01000194.1 GCA_003220955.1 Gemmatimonadota bacterium
CAAGCTCTCGGCACTCGTTGCGGGGGAGCTCGATTTCGCCGGCATCAGTCCCCAGCACGTCGCCTTTGTGCGCCGGCATCCTGCGCTCGCGATTCGCGAGTATCCGCTGATCTTCCCGTATGGGCTCGTGTTCAACACTCGCCGCCCGCCGTTCGACGATCCGCGCGCCAGGCTCGCGGCGGCGCTCGCCATCGACCGGCGGGAGATCGTGGACGGGTATCTCTTTGGCCTCGCCGCGCCCGCTGAGGGGCCGGTCCCTCCTGGTCTCCCCGGCTACGTCGCGCCGCCCCACATCCCGCTCGACCCCGACTCGGCGCGCCGCCTCGTCCCACAACTGGCCACGCCACCGAGCTTCGAGCTGCTCTCGGTCGGCAGCGGCGAGGCGCCGCTCGAGCAGATGCTTCAGGCGCGACTCGCGGCGGTGGGATTTCATGTGACGATCCGCCAGCTCGAGCTCTCGACTTTTCTGGATCGCGTGTACGGCCGGCGTCACGATTTCTCCGCCGCGGTCATGGGGATTCCCGGAGATCCGGGCCTCGGCTTCCTTCAGCCGCTCGGGGAGCTCACCGGCATCCCGGTGCCGGCGGATCCGGCCTTGGCCCAGCGCGTATTCGCGGAGCGACTGCCCGTCGTGTGGCTGTACCACGCTCGCGGTGTCCAAGCGATGAACCAGCGCGTGCGAGGGGTACGGATGGACATGCGGGGCGAGCTGCCGAGTGTGGTCATGTGGCACGTGCAGCAATGACACGGCGCGATCTCCCCACCGAATTCCACGCGAGCGCGCCGCTGCGCCTCGACTTCGCTGGAGGGTGGACCGATGTGCCGCCGTTTTCGGCGCGCGAGGGCGGCGTCGTGGTGAACGGCGCGATCGCACTCCGCGCGCATGTAAAACTGGAGCTCGGGAACAAGCTCCTGCGGCTGGTCTCGGAAGAGCTGGGCGAAACACTCGAGTGCGCGAATGCCGGCGGGCTGGTCCCCGGCGGCAAGCTTCCGTTGTTAACGGCCGCGCTGCGCATGTTTCCGGTGCTCGGCGGCTTCACCCTCACCACGCGCTGCGATGCGCCGCCCGGATCGGGACTCGGCAGCTCGGGCGCCCTCGGCGTGGCATTGGTCGGGGCGTTGCTGCGCGCGCGCGACGACGCCATGAGCTCGCGCCCTCAAGATGTCGCCGATCAGGCCTGGCAGGTCGAAACCATCGAGGCACGGCTCCCCGGCGGCAAGCAGGACCAGTATGCGGCCGCATTGGGAGGTTTTCACCGCCTGAGCTTTCGCGACCCGGACGTGGGCGTCGAACCGATCACGCTGGAGCCTGCATTCGCGACGGCGCTGGAACGGCAGATGCTGATCTGCTACACCAACAAGAGTCGTGTGTCCGGCGACACCATCTCACGCGTTATGGGTGCGTACGAGCGCGGCGATGGGAAAGTCACCGGTGCGTTACACGGCTTGAAAGAGACGGGAAACGCGATGGCCGAAGCATTACGCGCCGCCGATCTCGCGCGGGTCGCCGCGCTGCTCACCCAAAACTGGAACCATCAGCAGGCGCTTGATCCCGGCATGCGCACGACGGAAATGGCGCAGCTCGAAGCCGCCGCCGCCAAAGCTGGAGCGCTCGGCGGGAAGGCCGCCGGCGCCGGCGCGGGCGGCTGCATGTTCTTCGTGATGCGTGGCGATGCACGGGCCGTGGCCGCAACGGCAAGAGTCTTGCCCCTCGCCTGGTCTGCGGAAGGGGTGCGGACGTGGTGACGGCGGAAGAGCTCGCCGCCCGCCGCGATGCCGTGCGTGGCTCCGCCGACTTGCAGGCGCTCCTCGCGCACCTGCGAGAACGAGCGCGTCCGCTGCTCGCGCGAACACCCGTGATCCCTGACCACAAGGCCGTGTTGACCACCGACGGGGGCTTTTGCCCCGACGATGGCACCGCGCTGACCTTCGATCCATGGAGTCCGACCGAGCATCGCTGCCCGCACTGCGGCAAGACCTGGCGGGGCGAGCGCCACGATTGGAGCTGGGTGCGCTATCAGCATCTGTGGCTTGCCGAGCGCGCGGCGCATCTCGCCGCGCTTGCGGGCTTCGGGGACGGTGGAGTGGACGATCGCGCGGCGGCGGCGCGCGCGCGCGACATCCTCAACGCCTACGCCCAGCGCTATTGGCGCTATCCTAATCGCGACAACGTCCTCGGTCCGAGCCGGTTGTTTTACTCGACCTACATCGAATCGCTCTGGACGTGCAATTATGTCGCCGCGGCGACGTTGCTGCGCGCTGCCGACCAGCTCGACGAAGCCACCGCGCGGGGCGTGAATCAGGTCGCCGAGGAAGCCGCGACGCTGATCGGTGAGTACGACGAAGGGTTTTCGAACCGCCAGACGTGGAACAATGCGGCGCTTGCGGCGGTCGCGGTATGGTTCGAGGACGAAGAGTTGGCCCAGCGCGTCATTGAAGGCGAGACTGGCCTCATCGCGCACCTGCTGCGTGGCTGTGGGCGGGACGGGATGTGGTATGAGGGTGAGAACTACCACCTCTTTGCCCTGCGAGGTATGCTCACCGGAGCCGGCTGGGCGCGTCTGGCGGGCGTCGATTTCACCGCAGATCAGCGGCTCGCCGAGCGTTTGCACGCCGCGCTGCGGGCCCCGACGCTCACGGCGCTTCCGGACTACACCTACCCGGCGCGGAAGGACTCACGATTCGGCGTCTCGCTCGCCCAACCGGCGTACCTCGAATTGTGGGAGATTGGTTTGGCGCGGCTCGAGCAGCCTGCCGACTTGCTCCCCTGGTTATCTGTCCTGTACACGCAGGCTGAACCGCCGATGCTGCAGTTGTTGGAATCATATCTTCACGACGCGCCCGTGCCTGGGGAGGCCGTTCCCGTTTCCCGCTCGAGGCTGTCCTGGTGGTCACTCCTTGAGATGGTGCCGGAACTTCCAGCGGTCGAGGAGTCCTGGAGTCCGCACAGCGTTCTGCTCGAAGGCCAAGGCCTGGCGGTGCTGCGCCGCGATGGCCGCTATGTGAGTCTCGAATGCGGACCGTATGGTGGCGGACATGGCCATCCCGATCGGCTGCAACTCACACTGCACGCGGACGGCGTCTATTGGCTTCCCGATCCCGGTACGGGGTCGTACGTCGCGCACGATCTCTTCTGGTATCGCTCGACGCTGGCGCACAATGCTCCGCGATTGAATGGCGAATCTCAGGCGCCGGGCAACGCGAGCTGCGAGAGCTTCGATGCTGGCGGCGATTGGGCCTGGGTGTGTGGACGTTTCGATGCGGTGCGGCGCATCGTTACGGCCGGCCCGCAATACATCGTCGACGTGACGCTGCTCGGAGCGAGAGAGGAGACCGTGCTCGAGTTGCCATGGCACGTTGCGGGTCGAGGAGGCGTGGATACAAAAGGCCGCTGGGTCGATGCCGAGCTGCCGGACGAGTTCGTGACGCGCTCGCAGCGCTTCATTCCCGACGTGCCCGGCGCCGTAGTGCTCTCCCATGCGCAGCAGCAGGGGCAGTTCACGGCACATCTGTTATTCGAGGGTGACCTCTTGCAGGTTGAGGGACCCGGGCTGCCGGAACGGCACGACCGGGCGCCGTTCTACGTGGGGCGGGTGCGCGGACGCAACGCGCGTATTGTCACGGTGATCGAAACGTACAAGGACGCGCCCGTCATTCGAACCGTGCGGACACGCGGTGATACGGTCGAAGTCGAGACGACATCGGGCGTGGAACGCCACCGCATCGGCACGGCGGAGTGGGTCATCGAACGGGAGGGAGACGCCTCCATCACGCTGCGCGGTCAGCGGGAGGCAACGCCTCCTTTCTCGCCGCTGCTCGAGATCGATGCGCCGACACCCGTTGCTGCTCCGGCGTTTCGGGTCAGCAGCCCGCCGCGCCTCGACGGCTCGCTCGATGGATTCGATCTGTCGGAGCCGCTCGAGCTGGGGCTTGAGGATCAATATCGCCGGAGCGAGGACGCCTATCCTGGTCCCGAAGATCTTTCTGCAGTTGCTCATGCCGCCTGGGACGAGTCGGCGTTGTATCTCGCCGTCGAGGTCACCAAGCCCGACGTTGTATTGCGCCCCGCGGCTGCAGCACCGCTCAAGCTCGACAACGAAACAGACGACATTCATTCAGATGGCCTGCAGGTCTATATCGCTCCGGCTCCCGGTTCCTCAGGGCAGGATGGTGTGGTGCCAGTCGGCTACCTCATCGTACCGAATGAGGATGGTCACACGGTGCGGGCGAGCTCGACGTCTGACACGCGCGACCACAGCGCGACGAATCCGGCGCAAGTGCGAGGAGCGTGGCGGCGCACCGACAGCGGCTATTGCGTGACGGTCGCCATTCCATGGCCACCTGGTGCGTACCCCCATGCGGGTGGTCGCGTGCGCTTCGATCTCATCGTCAACGAAATGTTGCCCGGCCGCCTGCGGCGCGTGGGACAGCTGGTGTGGAGCGGCGGCGGTGGGTGGGTGTGGCTCCGGGGCGATCGCCAGGATCCCGGCCGGTTTGGCGTTGTGGAGCTGGTCGGATGATCGTGATCGTTCTGCACGAACCTCAGGATCTCGTCAACATCGCCCACGTCGTCCGTGGAATGAAGAACTTCGGCGTGCGGGATCTGCGACTCGTGAAGCCGCGCGAATACGAGGCCTACCGCATCGAGGGGATCGCGCATCAGACGCAGGATGTCCTAGCGCGCGTCCGGACGTACGCCAGTCTCGCAGATGCACTCGCGGACTGCGTGCACGTCGTCGGGTTTACGGCGCGCGGCCGGACCGCCAAGCGCAACCTGCAGCGGCCCAGAGATGCGGCCATCGAAGTGATGAGTCTGGCTGAAGGTGGACCGGTCGCGTTGTTGTTCGGCCGCGAGGACAAGGGGCTCTCCAACGAGGACCTCGATCGGTGTCATCGCGTCGTGACGATCCCGAGCGATCCCGCGTACGCCTCGCTGAACCTCGCCCACGCCGTCATCATCATGCTGTACGAGCTTGCGCTTGTGCGCGGCGCCGAGTCGCGTCCATTCAAAACTCCCCGTCGCACGGCCGAGCCCGCTGATGTCGCCGAGCTTGAGCGGCTGTTCGTGGACGTGGCTCGCGCGTTGCAGGCGATCGAGTTCTTCAAGACCAGGAACCAGGGCGGCGTGATGCGGACGATGCGCGAGATCGCGCATCGCGCACCGCTGGACGCTCGCGAGGTCAAACTGCTGCGCGCGATGGCTATCGAGGTGACCAAATACGGTGAACGACTGGCGCGTTCCGGGCTTCACGTCGACCGGTAGCAAGCGGCCCGAGGCGCTGTTCGGGACGCCGGCGCGCATGGCGCGGGCGTCGGGCTGCCGTGTGTGGGATGAGGACGGCCGCGAGTACGTCGACTACGTCATGGCCCTTGGCGCCGTGGCGCTCGGATACGGGCATCCCGAAGTCAATCGTGCCGCGGAGGCCGCGATCGCCGCCGGAGTGGTCGGCCCGCTGCCCCCGGTTGCCGAAGAAGAGCTCGCCGAAGCGCTGGGGGAGCAGATTCCCTGGCTCGAGCAGGTTCGCTTCCTCAAGACGGGCGCCGAGGCCGTCGCTGCGGCGGTGCGGCTGGCGCGGGTCGCGACCGGTCGTGACGAGGTCCTCGGCTGCGGCTATCACGGCTGGCTCGATTGGTGTCAGGGTGTCACGGAGGGCGTTCCGGCGGCGGTGCGCGGGCTGTTCGGCGAGCTGCCGTTCAACGACGTGGCGGGCAGCCGCGAGATGATTCGGGCGCGCGCACCGCGCCTCGCCGCCGTCGTCGTCGAGCCGGTCATCGTCTCCGAGCCCAGCCGCGAGTGGCTCCAGCTGTTGCGCGCGGAGACCGAGCGGGCCGGTGCCATCCTCATCTTCGATGAAATCAAGACGGCCTTCCGCCTCGCGATCGGTGGCGCCGTCGCGCGCTACGACCTCAAGCCCGCGCCGGACCTCGTCGTATTGGGCAAGGGGCTGGCGAATGGATTCCCGCTCGCGGTGGTGGGAGGCCGGGCGGACCTGATGGCCGGCGCGAGTCGAACCTGGATCTCATCGACTCTGGCGACTGAAGCGGTGGCGCTTGCGGCGGCGCGGGCGACGCTCACCGTGTTCGCGCGCGACGGCGTCTGCGACCATCTCCATCGCGTCGGGACGCGACTACTCCACGGCCTCCACGAAGTCCAGCGCTCGCATGCGAGCGTCGTCACGGGGGTCGCCGGAATTGCGGAGATGTGTTTCCTGCACTTTGCGACTGAAGAGTTGTCGCGCGCAGCGGCACAGCGGGCCGCGCAGCACGGTGTCCTGTTCAAGCGAACCGCCTACAATTTCGTCTCCCTGGCGCACGACGAGGGTACGGTGGACCGTACCCTCGACATGCTCCACGAATCGCTGCGCGGGATCTAGAAGAGCGTGTAGGTGCTGACGAGCAGGAAGA
>QHTW01000297.1:0-1248 GCA_003220955.1 Gemmatimonadota bacterium
CATGAAGAATCCTGAGGCGTCGCGTCACAAGCCGGAGGATCGTATGACGAACCCGTTGTGCGACAAGCCGGAAGGGATAGTCTCTCGCGGCACCGCCCAACGGTTCACGCGCGCGGGCGAGAACTGCCCTCCGCCCAACACCAGCGCGGCCGTGTAGCCCGCTTCGCGCACCGCGGCCTCCACGGCCGGCGTCGCCAGGCCGTAGGGATAGCTCAACCACGGGATCACGCTCGTGAAGCGCTCCCGCAGCCACGCGAGCGGTCGCCTCAGCTCCTCCCGCAGCTCCCCGCCCGTCAGCCGCGCCAGGTTGGGGTGCGTCCAGGTGTGCGACGCGAGCATGATCCCGGCATGCCGGGTGGCGCCACGCAGCTCGTCCTCCGAGGCCACGAGCGCCCATTCCGGAACGGGACCCGTTGGCAGCCCCTGCCCCGCGGCCCAGCTGCGGACCTCGCGGGCCCGCAGCACCGGATCCACACCTCGCTCCGTCGCCAGGGCATCCCACCAAAAGGGGCCCTGCCCCACGAAGTCCGGAACGACGAACAGCGTAGCGGGAAGCCCGCGCTTCGCCAACTCCGGCACGCCGATGAGCATCGCCCCTCGATAGCCGTCGTCGAAGGTGATCGCCGCCCGGGGACCCCGACCAGGGCGCGGTACGAGCATCTCCTCCAACGGCACGACGGTATGAGTAGCGAGCAGGCACTCGAGCTGTCGCACGAACAGTCGGCGTGGCAGGTGCAGCGAGCGGTCGCCGAACGGCGGGCAGGAGTCGGGCACGACGTTGTGATAGGCCAGTACCAGCGCCCGCCCCGCCCGCGCCACCCGATGCAGCGCGGGCACGCCGCTCCGCACCAGTCCCGCTTCGAAGCACGCTTTGAGTGTCGCGCGCACGCTCATCCGACAGGACGGGGGATGGGCCCGCGGGCCGGCAGGGACGGCCGCGCGAGCGACACGATCTTCGCGAGCCCGAGGATCATGCCAAGCAGCGTATACAGGTACGCCGAGTACCCCTGGGACAGGAAGGAGCCCGTCACCACGAACGCCACCAGACTGGCGGTGAAGACTTGGGCGGCCACGGCAATCTCCGGGGCTGGCGCCCGTCGCAACCGCCCCAGCGTTCGGAAGGCGGAGGCCATGAGCGCGACGAACAGGATGAGGCCCCCCACGCCCAGTTCCGCGCCGACCTGGATGAAAGAATTGTGAGGCGCGGACCAATGGAAGCTCCGCCCATAGCGTCGCAGCTCGAGGGCT
>QHTW01000297.1:1495-3190 GCA_003220955.1 Gemmatimonadota bacterium
GGTGACGAATCCCAGGAACCCGCCACGCGATCCCGTCTTTCCCAGCGTGACCATCAGGAACACCGTAGCGGCCAACACGAGCCCGCGGGACCACGGCCGTGCTGGCGCGCGCCACAGGTACAGGACCATGGGGAGGGTGCACACGATCAGCAGCGCCAGGTCGTTTACGTCGTAGTAGGCCATGTCGCGCAGCCGGCCGTCTGCACCCATCTGGGAGCGGGCGAGGACCACGGCGGAAAACAGCGTGACGCCGGCGAGCTGCAGCCACGCGTAGCGACGCAGGTCTGCGAACCCACGGACGCTAGCGGCAACGAGCACCATCAGCATCACCGTGCGCGCGTAGTCTTTGAGGAGGAAGTTCACGCTGTGGCCCGGGTACAGACTTCCTGGTACCGACAGCGCCCCAAGGACGAGGATGCCGAGAGCGATACGGACGGCGGAGGAGGTGAGCAGGCCGAGACGACGCCGGGGATCGCGGTCTAAGACGAGAAGCGCCGCGGCCACGACCGTCGTGAGAATCGGTAGGCCGTGGATCGCCAGCGTCGGAAACAATTCGTGGACGAGCCAAACCTGCAGCAAGACGACCGCCATCAGCGCCACCTGCAGCGCGTCCCATGGCAAGCGTCCGGGCGGTGGGCCCGGTACCCCATTGTAGGGAGCACCATTGGCCCCAGCTGCGGTCCGGAAGGCGGCGGGTTGGGTCATGTAAGAGAATGTTCGAGCGCTGATTCCAACGTGGCAAGATTCGGGCTGCGCCGGCAGCGTGCAGGGTGTCGCGCGGGCGCGACAGTAATCCGTAACTACGCGCTGCGTCGCAAGTTCGGCTCCGCCAAGCCGATCACAGCATTCACGCTGCGACGAACAGTCACGGGATCCGTCCCGCGATCATCGCTAGCGCGCATGAGTGAAGGCCAGGCCGCCGTCAGCGGTGCGGGCGAGCTCGCGCAGCTGCACCAATCCCGCCAGCTCGAGCGTCCGCCGCAGCTCCCCGGCGTCCGACCCGGCGTGGAGCCAGTACGCGTCGCCGTCCGGCCGAAGCGCGCGCCGCACTCCCTGCACCAGGGCGCGCGGGTTCCACGGCTCGACGGTCATGCACACCGCCATCACGCGGTCGAACCCGCCGTTGGGAACGGGCAGGCTGCATCCGTCCCACGTGTCGAACTCGAGCTTCCCGGGCACCTGGCGGAGCTGGCGGGCCGCTTCCACGTGGCGTGCCGAGGTATCCAAGCCACGCACGTAGGCCCGCACCGCGCGACGCCAGCACTCTTCCGCGATCCAGCCGTCGCCGCACTCCACGAAGAGAATCCGGTCCCACGCCTGAAATTTCATATGCTCGAGCACGAGCAGGTCCCAACCGCGGCGGGCATCCGAGTGAGCGGGATCGGCTACATGGGGGATGGAACTCATGAGGTGCGACTCCGCAATGCCCGTGCCCCGACCCGCCCACCGGGAGTGGCGCCGGCTCCACGCGTCCCCCGCGACACAGCTGTTGCCTCGCTTCGGCAGGAGGCCGGCGTAGCGGCTGGCTCATGCTGCGGGGGAACGAGGGCGTGCTACGGTGCGCCGTTTGCAAACGAGGCACGCAAGACTATGAGGACACTGCGCTTGCTGGCGCTGGTCGCGTGGGGCGCTAGCTGCCACTTGGACGCGCTATTCAAGGGGCCGGGGGGCGGGGGCTCCCCGGCGAGTGCCGCT
>QHTW01000298.1 GCA_003220955.1 Gemmatimonadota bacterium
CGACCCGCTGGTCGAAGCGCGGGAATAGATCCGATAGTTGGCAAGATTTGCGTCCGTGACGTCGTCCCAGATGAGCAGGATGCCGAGGGGGCGATTGGGATCGCCGCTGGGCTCGAGCTGATACGTCAGGTTGGCCGGCGTGGACGGACCGCTGCCGCCAGGTTCGACGAAGGCCGAATGGCAGGCAACAGCGGTCAGTAACAGCAGGGACAAGAACACGCGCATAAAAGCCTCAGGACGGGGATCGCCCGAGGTGTAAGCACGGCCTATGCCTGAAGCGAAGTTGCTGATTTTGTGGAGGTTACCGAAACATCAGCCGCTGCAATGTCTCCGTGAGGGGACAGGGCCGCTACTGCACGTAGGTGTTCTGATCGTAGTCGAACTTGATGTCCGGTTGGTCGGTGAGCGTGATGTTGAACGTGAAGGAAAAACTTCCAGTCGCGGTCTTATGGAAGCTGAAAGCGGCCCGCCAGCGCCGGAGATTGCGCTGGAAGGTAAGGGAGTGGTCTGCGAACTGGCGCGTGGCGAAGTCATATGAGGTATACCAGGTCGCGCTCCAGTTCCGAGTCGGACTGAACGAGAGATTCATGGTCGTGGTCTGTCGACCGGGGACATGAAGCTGCTGCGGCGTCGTATCGGTCCGGCTACGCGTGCTCGAGAACGCGACGCTCAGCGTGAAGCCTCTGCCCCCGCCGACTCCACCCACACCGAGGCCCATGCCGGGCCCGCCCGGCCCGTACGGCGAGCGCGTCCCGCCCTGATAGCGCCGAAAGTCGTCGGAGCGCCCCGCCGGCTGAGCGCCAGACGTCGTATCGGGAGCCGGAGGCGGCGCGGGTTTGGGACGAAGCCCGAGCAGGCGGCCCAGACCCTGCAATGTCGCCGGGGTCACCGTAAATGACGCGGAGAGGTTTTGCAGGAACGGGCTGAATTTTGCCGAGTCGGTGCCGACCTGCCCCTTCCACAGATCGTGCGTGATCTGCAGCTGAAAACCGGGAAGTAGATCGGAGAGGAACGTGTTGCTGAGCGTGCCCGTCTGCCATCCGGTGTGATGGGCCTGTTTGGCCTGCTCGAAGTTGTAGCCGATGCCGCTCGTGTTGATGCTGAGCAGACGGATCTTGCGGGGCTCCTGCGTGCTCGACGTGTCGCCAGGCGGCGGCTTCAGCTTGGCCTCGAAATTCTGCGACAACCCGAAGCTGATCGTCTGCTGCGGATCGCTGTGCGATCGGTTGGAGAGACCGCCCGGGTCGATGGCGTGAGCAAAGGCGTCAGACACCCGCACCCCGGGCGCGTACTGATAGCTGATCTGCGGCGAGATCGCGTGCCGGATACGCGCCAGCGGGCCGAAGCCGGGCAAGAAACCGAAGAACGTCGGTGACACGCCCACGTTGAAAGCCAGCCGCTTGCCCTGCCGGACGTACTGCCCCCCCGTGAACTGATTGCGAATCATGAAGGGACCGCCCACCTGATTCTGAATCCCGATGCTCGGCTGCAGCTTCCAGGTGCTGGCGAAAAACGACGGCAGATTGATGCTCGTCTGCCAGTCCACCTGCGTTTCGAACGTCTCGCCAAACAGAACCCGACGTATGCATTCGCAGGTCGTGTCGGTCACCGGGAACTCCTGGCGCCCATGCGTCCGGACGTCGCTCACCGAGATCGAGTTCGCCCAGTTCCAGCGGCCGATGCGCAGCGGCGTGTTGATGCTCATCGTTGGTGTTGCGATTGTCGTTGAACAGATGCAGCGTGTCGACGGGAAGCGTGTCGCGCCCGGGAATCAGCAACGTCCCGCTCGCGACGTGGAACTGCTGGAGATTCTGGTACGGCGACCAGGTCATCCAGGGCGTGATGTTGACGGCGGACGGCGTGAGATTGACCGTCGGAAAAGTCTGCGAGACGTTGTTGTTCGAGAGGTCCTGGGAACGACTGCCGCCGATATTGAGCGTGCCCCAGGAGAACTGCTTCGCGAAGTTTAGATTCGACGCGACAGTCGACTTGACCTCCCAGGGGTTGAGAGAGTTGTGCGGAATGAGCGACCCGTTCGTCGAGTAGTCGACGTGCGCATTGAACGACGTCCGCGAATTGAATCGCTGCGTGTGGTTCCAGCCGATCCGCGAATTGACCGCGGGGAAGTCGAGCTGCGACATGCGGGAGTACGTGAGCTGCCCATCGATGAAGCGGTCGATCCAGTGGTATTGCGCCTGCCCGTGAAACTGCACATAGCGACCGGCGAACCAGTCCCCCGTAACCAGGACGTCGACGTAGTCATTGAGCGCGAAGTAGTAGCCGAGATCGGTGAGGTGGCGGGCATAGTGGCGCGTGGGGCGCACCAGGTCGTTCAATCCGAATCGCGGAAAGAGAATGCCGCTGCGCCGGCCCCGCCGAATGTCCTGAAAAATGAATGGCAGCCAGACGATCGGCACGTCGCGCACATACAGGACCACGGGACGCGCGATCATCGTGCTCTTGTTGATCCATTTCACCCGGCCCGCCGCAAAGTGGTAGTCCGGCACGGGCTGGGGGTCGGACGTAAAGTTGGCCGATCGGGCATACACCCGAGTCGAGCCGGAATCGATGGACACGCCGCTGCTGCGCATGTACCACGTGACACCGCCCTGCTGAAAATCGGTGAGCGCGTCCCGCACCGTGCCCCGCCGCACGCAGGTGTCGTACCGCATCCCTTCCCCCACCAGTACGGTCCCCTGATCGAATAGCTGCGGATCCCCCGAGGCATTGAGCTGGCAGCTCGCCTGGTGGTAACGAATCGAGTCCGCCTGCAACTGCGTGCTCTCACGCTCGACGTAGGCTTGGCGCCGCAGAAAAATCGTCTGGCTGTCGCCTTCGACGATGAGCGTATCCGCCACATATCGCGTCGTGCGAAAGTTGGGAAGCTTGAGCAAGGAATCGATGATGGAATCTGACGGCGGGAAGGATCGCGATGGTGCAGTCGGCAGGCCCAGCTTGCGCGCGGTCGCGGTATCCACGCTCCGGCCCCCCCCGCCCGCCGCCCGGGTGGTGTCCTGCGCTCCGGGCGGCCGGGCTTTCGCGGCCGTGTCGCGCACCGCGCGTTGCGGCGCCGGGGGCGGGGGCGGCGGGGGTGTTGGATTCTGTGCGTGCAGCGATCCCACGCCCAGGAGGAACAAGACGAGCGTCGCCGCCGCCATGCGGCGGGCGCGCCGCCGGCTCGCGATCCAGGCGCACCAGATGCTCGCCTCAGCCTCATAGAGCAGGAGCAACGGTCCCAGCATCAACAGCATCGACACCGCGTCAGGCGGTGTCAGCAGCGCGGCTAGGAACGCGGCGATCACGATGGCGTACCGCCGTTGGCGTCCCAGGAACTGTGGCGTCACGATGCCCAACGACGCCAGAATCGTCACGACCAGCGGGAGCTCCGCAATCAGGCCGCATCCGACGACGAATGGCACCGCCATGCCGAAGTAGCGGTCGATCGTGATCATCGCGGTGAGGTCGCTGCGCTGGAACCCGAGCAGCACTTTATAGCACGCGGCTGCGCCCGCCAGGAACAGGACCACACCCACCGCGAGCGCCGGAATGATCAACCGCTTCTCACGCTCGTAGAGCGCGGGCGCGAGGAACGCCCAAATCTGGTAAATGACGATCGGCGATGCGAGCAGACAGCCGAGGGCAAACGCGACCTTCAGCGTGAGCATGAAGGGCTCGGCGGGACTGGTGAAGACGAGCCGGCCGCCGGGCAGGTAGGGCGCGACCGGCCGCTTCAACACTTCGATGATGTCGATTTTCCCGAGCAGCCACCAGCCAGCGATCGTGCACACAAAGATGGCCAGCAGGCTCCACAGAATGCGCCAGCGCAGTTCCTCGAGGTGATCGAGAAACGGCATCTCACCGCGCGGGGGCGGCGGCGGCGTGGGGGGCGTCATTGTCGGCGGTACGGCCAGCGCGTGGGCCTGCTACGGCCGAAGGCGTTGCTGATTTTGCCGCGCGAGATCGGCCTCGGGAGAGCGCGGGTACGCCGCGATCACGCGAGAATAGAAGGTTCGCGCCAGCGCCTTATCCCCGTGCTGCTCGGCGAGGAGGCCCTGCTTGTACAGCGCTGACGGAGCGCGCGGCGACTTCGGATAGGTCTTCACCACTTGATCGTACACCGCCGCCGCAGAATCGGGTGCCGCCTGTTCGAAGCTTTCACCGATATAGAACAGCGCATCGGGGGCGCGCTCATGCGTGGGAAACACGCGCAGGAATTCCCGAAACCCCAGCCGGGCGGTCGAAAGACTGCCGCGCCGGTATTGCTGCAGCGACAGGTCGTACATCTGATCGGGGCCGGGACCCGCGGGGTTGCCGGAAGCACCGACGGGCGCTCCGCCCGCTGGGGCGGCGGCACCCTGGTCCGCCTGCTGCGCACGCGATTCAATTCGCGACCTGAGCTCGGAGAGCCGCTGCTGGCTCTGCCCCGTCAGC
>QHTW01000307.1:0-1687 GCA_003220955.1 Gemmatimonadota bacterium
CGGGACCACGCGCCCACTCATCGGCACGATCACCCGCTGGCCCACGCGCAGGGCGTGCGCCCGCAGGCGGGGATTCGCGGCCTGCAGCATCGTGACGGTCACCTTGTAGCGCTGTGCGATGGTCGAGAGCGTCTGACCGTAGGTCACGTAGTGGTCCACAAACGTGATGCGCTCGGTGACGGGGAGATCGGCATAACGCTCGGCCACGGCCGCGCCCTTGCCTCGCGGGACGCGCACGACGACACCGCGCCCCGGCGGCGTGATCCCGCGTACGAACTGCGGGTTGAGCTCGAGCAGGGCGGCGACGCTCGTATCCGCGAGGCGAGCCAGCACGTCGAGGCCGGTCGCGTCCGGCACTGATACTTCATCAAACACGAGCGGCGGCAGTCGCTGGATGTCGGTGAAGCCGTACCGCGAGGGCTGCTTGGCGATCAGCGCCGCGGCGATGAGTTTTGGCACATAGTCCCGCGTTTCGCGGCGCAGGTGGCGGCGGCCCGCGATCTCGAAGAACGTCTGGTCGTCCACGGAATCAGGCACGCCCGGCAGCCGGCGGATCTCCCGCTCGATGCGGCCGGCGCCCGCGTTATAGGCAGCCGCCGCGAGATAGACGCTCCCCAGACGCTGCACGAGATCCTGCAAGTGATTGACGGCGGCGTCTGTCGCCTTGAACGGATCGCGCCGCTCATCGACCCACGGGTCGATCTGCAGACCGTAGCCGCGTCCCGTCGTCGACATGAACTGCCACATTCCCACCGCACGCGCGCGACTGACTGCGGTGTTCGATAGCCCGCTTTCGATGAGTGTGAGGTACACGAGGTCCTCGGGCAGGCCACGCGTGCGCAGCCGCTCGCGGATCATGCCTTCATAGCGTCCCAGACGAGAGAGCCAGATCTCGAAACGGTCGCGGGCGTCGAGCTGGAAGAACTCGAGGTACTCGAGCACGCGACGGTTGCCCACGTAGTTCGTGACGTCGATGTCGAACGTCGCGTTGGCATCGGCCCCGAACAGATTCTCTGCCTCCTGCCGGACGTCTTCGCCCCGCACCGCCACGTTCGTGCGGGGGGGGCTCAGGGAGTCGGGGGAACGCTCGTGGAGGCTGTCCAGCGCGGTCTGATCGGCGGCGGAGTCCTGCTCCACCCTGGCCAGTGCTGTGCCGAGCTGTACCGCCGAGCTATCACGTGCGGCAGGCTGCGTCGGCATGGGGGGGGGCACTGGTGGAGCGGCCGCTCGAACAAGGGGGTGCCCGGCGCAGGCGGCGATCACCGCTGCGCTCATCATTGAAAGGCCGAACCCGGTCAGACGTCTCATCGTGTCGCCAAGTAATTCCCAAGTAGACGGTTTGTCGCGTTCAAGACCGCAAGCGCCGCGCCACGGGGCGGATCGACCTCCGTCAAGCACGATCCCACCAACCGCGTCGCTTCTTGTGCGCGCGCCGACAACGAAACGATCACTACCGTCGCATCGAACGCCCGCACCGCTTTCACGCCCAACAGCTCGAACGTGAGTCGCGGTTGTACCGCTTGCTCCAGCGCGTTCACGGCTGCAACGGCACAACAGCGCAGCTCGCCGGTTTGCGACGACACGCCGTCCGACGAACCTTCGAACCGCCGGCCATCGGACCATGTCAACACCACCTTGGCGCGGCACCGGCCGTTGGCCAGCCGCTGAAACCCGAATTCCTGAAACC
>QHTW01000307.1:1764-2024 GCA_003220955.1 Gemmatimonadota bacterium
CGCCCCTGCGCGTCGCGCTCCGCCGAGATGAGCAGGATTAGCCCGCTATCGAACTCCACCTTTATGTGCCGCACGTCAGACCGCACCGTCACATGCTTGACCGTCTCGCCGCGGAGCCGCGTCACCGCTCCAACGACGCGACGCAGATCCTGCAGATCGGCAGTGCTCACGCCAGACGCTCCGCGAGCAGCTGCGAGAGCGCCGCGTCGGAAATGCGCTCGGCCTGGATGAACAGCGACGACTTCGAGGTGGCCTCCAGC